>JACFNR010000010.1:34191-70373 GCA_019454765.1 Trueperaceae bacterium
AGCGGCGCGCGCCGTCTCGTTGCGGCGCGCCGCCGGTTCGTCGTGGGGCGCCGCCCCCGCGCCGCGCGCTCCGGGCACGTCCCGCCTTGCCCGCGAGCGGCTAGCATGGCCCGAGACATGCCGCCAGATCCCCCAGGTGCCACCCTCTTCGAGTCGCCCCAGTCCGAGCCGCTCGCGGCTCGCATGCGCCCCCGCACCCTCGCCGACTTCGTCGGCCAGGGGCACATCGTGGGCCCCGGCCGGCTCCTGCGCAGGGCCATCGAGGCCGACCAGCTCTCCTCCCTGATCTTCTACGGCCCGCCCGGCACCGGCAAGACGACTCTCGCCCGGGTGATCGCCAACTCCACCCGCGCCCGTTTCACGGCCATCAACGCCGTCCTGTCGGGGGTGAAGGAGATCCGCGAGGCGGTCGCCGCCGCCCAGGCGTCGCGCCGGGCGGGCGTGAAGACCATCCTGTTCGTCGACGAGGTCCACCGCTTCAACAAGGCGCAGCAAGACGCCCTGCTCCCCTGGGTCGAGAACGGCACGGTCGTGCTCGTGGGCGCCACCACCGAGAACCCGTTCTTCGAGGTGAACAAGGCGCTCGTCAGCCGCAGCCGCGTCTTCCAGCTCCTCCCGCTGGAGCCGGACGACCTGCGCGCCGTGGCGCGCCAGGCGCTCGGCGACACCGAGCGCGGCTACGGCGGCCGCGCGGTCTCCCTCGACGACGACGCGCTCGACCACCTGGTCAACGTGGCCAACGGCGACGCGCGCGCCCTCCTCAACGCCCTGGAACTGGCCGTCGAGACGACGCCCCCGACGTCCGGCGTGGTGCGCGTGACGCGGGAGGTGGCCGAGGAGTCCATCCAGCGCCGCGCGGTCCTCTACGACAAGGAGGGCGACGCCCACTTCGACACGATCAGCGCCTTCATCAAGAGCGTCCGCGGCTCGGACCCGGACGCCGCCCTCTACTGGTTGGCGAAGATGGTGTACGCCGGCGAGGACCCGCGCTTCATCTTCAGGCGCCTGCTCGTGCTCGCGAGCGAGGACGTCGGGCTGGCCGACCCCCACGCGCTGCCGCACACGGCGGCCGCGGCCCAGGCCTACGACTACGTCGGCCTGCCGGAGGGCCGCTACCACCTTGCGCAGGCGACGCTCTACCTCGCCACGGCGCCCAAGTCGAACAGCACGCTCGGCTTCTTCGACGCGCTCGGCGCGGTCGAGCGCGAGCGGGAGGCCGACGTCCCCACCCACTTGCGAGACGGCAACCGCGACAAGGAGACCTTGGGTCACGGCGCCGGCTACGCCTACCCGCACGCCTACCGCGACCACTGGGTGGCGCAGCAGTACCTCCCCGGAAGACTGCAGGGCAAGGTCTTCTACCAGCCGAGCGCAAGCGGCTTCGAGGCGAGCGTCAGGGGCGACGTCGCGCGGCGCCGCGAAGCGCAGCTCGCCGCCATGCTCGAGGCCGAGCCCGCCCCCGAGGTGCTCACCGTCAGCCCGCGAACGGGCGCCCGCTCCGGCTGGCTGGAACGGACCGCGTCGACCCGCGGCCGCCGCCTCGGCGAGGTCCGCGACGCGCTGTTCGAGCTGGCGCCCCCGGCGGCCCACCACGTGGTGCTGGACCTGAACCCCGGCTCGGGCCTCCTACTGTGGGAGGCCGTGCGCCGCACACCGGAAGGTCAGGCGTTCGCGCTCGAGCCCGTCGAGGCGGCGGCCCGGGACCTGGAGACGCAGGCCCGCAACCTGCCAGAGCTGGCGCGGCCGGCCGTGCTGCGCGCTGGGCTGCTCGACCTGACCCCGGACCTCCTCGCGGGAGTGCGCTTCGACGTGGCCCTGGGCCGCGGGGCGCTTTCTGCGATCGGCGCCGGCCGTGGCGGAGAGGGCGCGGCGGAGGTCTCCTCCCGCCTCATAGCGGCGCTCCGAAACCTGCGCGCCGGCATGGCGCCGGCGGGCGTCGTCGCGTTGGCCGAGGTGGACATGCGCCGCGCGCAGCGGCTTCACGAGCTCGTCGACCTGAGCTCAGCGCCGGAGCTGGCCGCCCGCCTGGCGCGCGCCGAGGAGCAGATCTACGACCCGCTCGGGGCCGGACGCGAGCAGGCCGAGACCGCACGGCTCGGGCCCGCGCCCGAGACGGTGACCGCCTCGCTGGCGGCCGCGGGCTTCACGCAGGTGCGCCTGTCGCAGCGGCGGTTCTTCGACAGCCGCCGGCTGCAACGGGAGACGGTCGAGGGCTGGCTCGCGCCCGGCGACGCCCGGCCCAGCTACCTCGACCTCCTGCGCGCTCACCTCGGCGACGCCGAGTTGAGCGCGGTGCGCGCCGCGTTCCTGCGCCAGTTGCCTGACCGCGAGGTGAGGTGGGGGACCGCCTACTACCTCGTGCGGGCGGTCGCGGCGCCGGCCGGGGTCGCTGCCTAGACCCACGCCCGGCGCCGCCTGGCCACTGGTATGATGCCCTTCGCTTAGGAGAACGAGATGGCGCCAATCGAGCGCTCGTTCGGGTTGGGGGCTGCCCGGGTTGGGGCCACGTCAACGCCGAGGGCGCACCCACCAGTGAGAGGGAGCACACCTAACCGAGCAGTCCCGCGCGGGCCCCGCTCGCGCCAACCGTGTGCGGGCCAACCGTGTGCGGGCCGAACGTGCTCGGGCGCACCATGACGTCGGACCCCAAGAGGGCGCTCACCTACCGCTACGCCTTCCTCGTAGGCATGCTCGAGCTGGCCATCGCGGTACCCATGCCGGTTCTCGTCCTCCACATGACCGGGCGCGGCCTCGACCTGGCCGTGATCGGGCTGGCGTTCACGGTGCGCGCCATCCTCGTGGTGCTGCTCGAGTTGCCCACGGGCGGGCTCGCGGACGCCATCGGCCGGCGTCCCGTCGCGTTGGCGTCGCAGCTGTTCACCGCCGCCTCGTTCGCGGCGCTGCTGTTCGTCGCCGGTCCCGCGCTCGCCCTCGTCTACGCCGTGCTTCAGGGCATCGGCGCGGCGCTCCATTCGGGCGCCATGGACGCCTGGTACGTGGACGAGATCAAGCGCCTCGACGCCGGCACCGAACTCGAGCCCCACCTGGCAACCGTCAACGTGTTCCAGGCGGCGGGCATGCTGATCGGCACCGCGGTCGGCGGCCTGCTGCCGAGCCTGACCGCCGGCCTCGACCTGCCGTGGCCCCTCGGCGGCTTCGGCGTCGCCCTGTTCGCCGGCATCGCCCTGCGCCTCGTCGTCTGGCTCATGACGCTCGCGCTCATGCGCGAACCGGCGAGGCAGCATGGCGCCGAGCTCCTCGGCGTGCGCGCGGTGCCGAGCATCCTGCTCGACGCCGGCAGGCTCACGCGCAAGGCGCCCGGCATCCGGTGGCTGCTCGTCGCCGCGGGCGCCAGCGGCCTGGCGATGGTGAGCATCGAGACGTTCTGGCAGCCCATCGCCGCCTTCACGTTCGGCGACGACCCGAGCCGCTCGGCCCCGTTCGCCGTGCTCGGCACCCTATCGGGGGTCGCGGTGCTCCTCGGAAGCCTGGCCGTCATGCGCTGGGGCAAGCGCTTCCCGGGAGGCAGCGTGGCGTTGGCGGGCACCAGCACGGTCATCAGGGGGCTCGCGATGTTCCTGTTCGCCTCCACCGCCACGTCATGGGGTCTCGGGGCAGGACTGGCGCTCGCGTACTTCGCGCTCGCCACCACCAACGTCCCTCACTACGCGCTGCTCCACGACGCCGTCCCGTCCGCGCTGCGTTCGTCGATGCTCTCGGTGCACTCCCTCGTCTTCTTCATCGGCATAGCGCTCGCGTCGGGCCCGCTCGGCTGGCTCGCCTCCCAGGCCGGCCCTCAACTGGCGCTGGCCATGGGTGCGGCGCTCACGGTGGCGAGCGCCTTCGCTTACGTGAGGGTCGCCAAGCACCTGCCCGGCAGCCGGCGCCCTCCGGCCGCGCTGAGCGCCGAGGAAGCGGCGGCCATGGCGATCACGACGGCGCCGCTCGGCGGCCCCGAGGGCGCCTTCGAGGCCGTCGCCCGAGAACGGTTCGACGATTGAGCGGCCCGCGGCGCTGTAGGCTCCGACGCCGATGACCGTAACGGGCTTGGAGGAGCGCCTGGCCCTCGCCTACGCCGCCTACCGGTTGAAGGACGAGCCGCGCGTCGGCTGGGTGATGCACGGCGTCGCGGGCCCCGAGAGCGTGGCCGCCCACTCGTGGGGAACGGCCTACCTGTGCCTCCTCTTCGCCGCCGACGCCGGGGTGGACTTGGGCCGCGCCCTGGCGATCGCGCTGGTCCACGACCTGGCGGAGGCCACCACCGGCGACTTCGCCGCGCGGGCGGCCGCGACCGATCGGCCCGTGTCGGAGGCAGAGAAGGCGCGGCTCGAACGTGACGCCATCGCCGACCTGCTCCCACCGCGCCAGGCCGCCCTGCACGAGTTGTGGCGGGCGTACGAGGACCGCGCCGACCCGGCGGCCCGCTTCGTGCGCGACATGAACCTGATCGACATGTGCCTCCAGGCCCTCCTCTACGAGCGCGAGGCGCGCTACGACGCCGACGTGCAGGTGCCGTCCGAGGGCGGTCACCGGCACCTCGACGAGTTCTTCCTCTCGGCGGAGTGGCGCCTGGAGGGCGAGGTCGCCAAGCGGCTGTTCGGCAGCGTCCGCCTCGAGTACGAGAAGGCGCGGGCGCAGCGGCGTACAATCGGCTAGGTGGCACCCGACGCTAGCGCCCCGCGGACGAGGCAGTTCGGCCAGGCAGCTGGCCGGACGGGGCCCGCCAGGGGCGGGTCAGGGTGCCGACGGGAGGCCTCATGCGCTTACGACCCCTCATCGTCTCACTCGTCGTCGCGACGCTCACGTGCGTGGGCCTCGCCCAGAACCTCGTCGTCTACTCGAGCGTGGACGAGGAGAACGCCCGCCATCTCCTCGCGGCCTTCACGGCCGACACGGGCATCCAGGTTCAGATGGTGTTCCTGTCGGCCGGCCCCGCGCTCTCGCGCATCGAGGCCGAGAAGAACCGGCCGCAGGCCGACGTCTGGTTCGGGGCGCCGAGCGAGAACCACATCATCGCCAAGGACCGCGGCCTGACCCAACCCTACGTCTCCGCGAACGCCGACGCCCTCACCGACATCTTCAAGGACGCCGAGGGGTACTGGCACGCCATCTACACGAACCCCCAGGCTGTCGGCGTGCGCACCGACGTCCTCGAGAGCCGCGGCGCCGCGGTGCCGACCAGCTGGGCCGACCTGCTCGACCCCAGCTACAAGGGCCTCATCCAGATGCCGTCGCCGCAGGCCTCGGGCACGGCCTACAACCTCATCCTCACGCTCACGACCATCATGGGCGAGGACGCCGCCTTCGACTACATGAAGGCGCTCAACGCCAACGTGCAGACCTACACGCAGAGCGGCACGGCGCCCTCCGGCGCGCTGGGCGTGGGCGAGACGGCCGTCGCCATCCAGTTCAGCCCCGGCTTCCTCAAGCTCGTGGACGAGGGCTTCCCCGTGCAGGTCGTCTTCCCGAGCGAGGGCGTCGGCTACGAGGTGGCGGCGCTGTCCATCCTCAAGGGCGCCACGAACCTCGGCGCCGCCGAGGCGCTGGTCGACTGGATCACGTCCGTGAAGGGCCAGGAGGCGTTGGCGGCGCAGAAGACCTACTTCATGCCGATCCGCACCGACGTCAGCGCCGGCCCCGGCGTGCCGTCGCTGGCCGACATCAAGCTCGTCAGCTGGGACCCGACGTACGCCGCCGACAACCGTCAACGCCTGGTGGACCGCTGGGTCGAGGAAGTGCTCGGCCAGTAGCCGCGGTCACGCCGCCCTACGCCGGTCGGGGTCCGCGCCGACGGACCCCGACCGGGGAGACGGCACGGGACCCTCGCACATGACCAACTGAATGCTCGCCAGGGCCAAGTCGGAACTCCGCGTCATCGCCCGCGACCCGCTCCTGATGGCGGTGATCGTCGTCATCATGGCGGCGCTCGTCGTGTTCGTGGTGGTGCCCCTCTGGCGCGTCCTCCTCACCGCGTTCAGGGCCCCGGACGGGACGCTGAGCCTCGACAACTTCGCGTTGCTCGCCGAGCGTCGGCTCTACCGGAACGCGCTGCGCAACAGCCTGATGGTCGGAGCGCTCGTGGGCGTCCTCGGCGTGGCGCTGGGCTACGTGGCCGCCTTCGTGCTCACGCGCCTGAAGGTGCCGGGCCGCGGCCTGCTGCACACGCTCGTCATGCTGCCGATCATCTCGCCGCCCTTCGCCGGGGCCATCTCCATCCTGTTCCTCTTCGGCTTCAACGGGCTCGTCACCAGGCGGTTACTCGGCCTCACGGACTTCAGCATCTACGGGATGCACGGCGTGGTCCTGTCGCAGGTCTTCACGTTCGCCCCCATCGCCTATCTCAGCCTGCGCGGCGTGCTGGGCGGCATCAACCCGACGCTGGAGGACGCCGCCATGAACGTCGGCGCCAGCCGTTGGCAGGTGTTCTGGCGCGTGATCTTCCCCCTGTCGCTGCCGGGCATCGCCAGCGCCTTCCTGGTCGTGCTCATCGAGTCCATGGCGGACTTCGGGAACCCGCTCGTGCTGGCCGGCGCCGGTTTCCCCATGCTGGCCACGCAGGCGTACCTCGAGATCACCGGCTCGTTCAACCTCGCGCGGGGGGCGATGCTGGCGGGAGTGCTGCTGCTGCCGTCCGTGACCGCCTTCGCCATCCAGCGCTACTACCTCGCGAAGCGGCAGTACGTGACGGTCACCGGCAAGCCCACGGCGTCCACGAGCAAGAGCGTGACGCCGCTCGCCAAGTGGACCCTCTACGGGGTCGTGGTCGCCTTCGCCGCCGTCGTCGTGGCGTTCTACGCCGTCATCCTGCTCGGGGCGGCCACCCGCGTCTGGGGCTTCGACTACTCGCTCGATCTCAGGCACTTCAGCTACGTCTTCGCCGTCGGCTGGAAGACGGTGAAGGACACCCTGATCGTCGCCGTCGTGACCACCCCGATCAGCGGGCTGCTTGGCATGCTGGTGGCGTTCCTGGTGGTGAGGAGACGCTTCCCCGGGCGCGGCGCCATGGAGTTCATGTCGATACTGAACTTCGCGGTGCCCGGCACCGTGGCGGGCATCGGTTACATCCTGGCCTTCAACGGCCCTCCCCTGCTGCTCACGGGGACGCTCGCCATCCTGGTCCTCAACTTCGTGTTCCGCTACGTGCCGGTCGGGATCCAGTCGGGCATCGCCGTGCTGCGTCAGATCGACCCCGCCATCGAGGAGGCCGCCCAGAACCTCGGCGCGGACGCGCTGACCACGTTCCGGCGGGTCACCCTCCCGCTGATCGCGCCGGCCTTCTTCTCCGGTCTGGTGTTCGCGTTCGTCCGCGCCATGACCGCCATCAGCTCGGCCATATTCCTCGTGTCGGCCAACTGGAACCTGATGACGGTCCAGATCCTCAACGAGGTCGGTTCGGGGCGGCTCGGGGTGGCCGCCGCCTACAGCATCGTCCTACTAGCCATCGTTCTCGTCGCCTTCTGGGTGATCAGCCTGATCGTCGGGCGCGGGGCGCAAGACGCGTCCACCGTGCAGTTCTGAGCGCGGCGGGCAAGAGAGGAGCGGGATGCCGGTCGACCTACGCCTGCTAGGGCTCCGCAAGGAGTTCACCAGCCCCGAAGGCACCGTCGTCGTGGCCGTCGATGACGTCACCCTGGAGGTGGAAAAGGGGGCGTTCGTGACCCTGCTGGGGCCCTCGGGCTGCGGCAAGACCACCCTCCTGCGCATGATCGCCGGCTTCGAGCAGCCCACCGCGGGCGAGGTCCACTTCGGGGAACGCAGGGTCGACCAGCTGGCGCCCAACGCGCGCGACACGGCGATGGTCTTCCAGTCGTACGCGATCTTCCCGCACCTGAACGTCTACGACAACGTGGCGTTCGGCCTGCGCATGCAGCGCCTGGCCAGGGCCGAGGTCGAGGCGCGGGTGGGGGCCGTGCTGGAGCAGGTCGGCCTGGGCGCGATGGCCAGGCGGTCGCCCAGCCAGCTCTCCGGCGGCCAGCAGCAGCGCGTGGCGTTGGCGCGCTGCATCGTGATGCACCCCAAGCTCCTCCTGTTCGACGAGCCGCTGTCGAACCTCGACGCCAAGCTCAGGGAACAGATGCGTGTGGAGATCCGCGAGCTCCAGCAGCGACTCGGGATCACGAGCGTGTACGTCACGCACGACCAGGTCGAGGCGATGGCCATGTCGGACCTGGTGGTCATCATGAACTCGGGACGCGTCGAGCAGGTTGGAACGCCGCAGGAGGTCTACGCCCGGCCGAACTCGCGCTTCGTCGCCGGCTTCATCGGCGACGCCAACTTCCTGCCCGCCGTGCTGCTCGACCGGCGGTCCGCTCGGGTCGGTACCACCGTGCTCCCCCTCGCCGACCCGTGCCACGCGCCGGCGGGGAGCCAGGTCACCGTGGTGGCCCGGCCCGAGGCCATGAACATGACGCGCTCCGAGGGAGCCGCCGGCCCGCTGCACGGCACGGTCAAGCACGTCACGTTCCTGGGGAGCCTCGCCCGGTACGTGGTGTCGGTCGAGGGCCTGCCCGACATGCAGGTGGACGCGGCCAACCCCGCGGAGGCGGGCCTGGTCCCCGTAGGTGCGGCCGTCACCCTCGCGCCGGGGGCGCTGCACGCCCTGGCCCCGGCGGTCGAAGGGTGAGCGCGGCAAGCTCAGCGCGCCCCGGGGCCCATGGCCTGCGTGCCGCGCCCGGCACCGCCCGCGCGGGAGGCTGAGACGATGCCCGAGACGCCCGCTCACCTGGAAGCGCAACTCAAGGCCCTCCGCCAGGACGCGCGCGCGCTGGCCGACACGAAGGGGTTGGCGGCCGCCTTCGAGATGGAGCTCTTCAGCTTCGAGCGCGCGGTCGAGGAGGCGCTGGCCGCCCGGTCGGCGGAGGCCGCTCGGCTCGCCGTGGCGCAGGGCCGCAAGCTCCTGACGACCCTGAAAGACGCGCCGGACAAGTCGGGCGGACTGCTCGTCAGGTGAGGGCCCCGCCGCCGCGGGCCGGGCGGCGGGGCGACCTTCCGGAACCGGGCGGGCTCGGATAGGGTGAGGGCATGCAGATCGTGATACTCCCCACCGCAGCGAACGCCGAGCACCTCGCGGCGCGCATCGTCGCCGACAGACTGAGGGCCAAGCCGGACCTGGTGCTCGGCTGCGCCACCGGCCGCACCATGGAGGGCATCTACGACCGGCTCGTGGCGATCGCGGCCGCCGAGCGCCTCGACTTCTCGGCCGTCCACACCTTCAACCTGGACGAGTACGTCGGCCTCGCGCCGAGCGATCCGCGCTCGTACCACCACTACATGACCGAGCGCCTCTTCTCGCGGGTCGGTCTCGCCCGCGAACGCACCCACCTCCCGAACGGCGTGGCCACCGATCTCCAGGCGGAGTGCGCCGACTACGAGGCGCGCATCAAGGCCGTGGGCGGCATCGACCTGCAGCTCCTCGGCCTGGGCAGCACCGGCCACATCGGCTTCAACGAGCCGCTCTCATCCCTCACGTCGCGCACCCGGCCCAAGGTCCTCGCGCCGGGCACGCGGGAGCAGAACGCCGAGGCCTTCGGCGGTGACCCGGCGAGCGTGCCCGCGCGGGCCCTCACCATGGGGGTGGGCACGATCCTCGAGGCGCACGAGGTGCTGCTCATCGTGACGGGGGCGCACAAGGCCGACATCCTCGCCACGGCCGCGGAGGGGCCCGTCACCTCGTTGGTGAGCGCCACGGCGTTGCAGTTCCACCCGCGCTGCCACGTGCTGGTGGACGAGGCGGCGGCGGCGCGCCTGCAGGAGCGGGAGTACTACGAGTGGACCGTCAGGCACGAGCCGGCCTGGGAGCGGTACGCGAACCTGCTCGATTGACGCTCGCGTACGCCAGCCTCTGGCGACGCCGCCGGGGCACGGTAGTGTGAGTCGCCGGCACGTTCCAGCGTGCCGGCGCCGAAGGAGGAACATGGAGACCTGGCTTACTTCCCTCATCACGCCCACGCCCCAGGCGGGGTTCGAACTGGCCATCAAGATGGCGCGCATGGGCGTCAAGTACACGCAGCCGTCGGCGGAGGTGCGCGACAAGCTCCGCCCCGAGTACGCCAACGACGCCGACAGCCTCACGTGGGCGTCGCAGGTCATAGCTATCAACTTCCAGACGGTGGCCGCCGCCAACGGTTACTGGCGCTAGGCTCGGCGTCCCGCGGCGCGCGCCGCGCCTCGCTCGTCACGCCGCCCTCTCGTCCACCTCGAACTGCGAGCGGTAGAGGGCGGCGTAGGGGCCGCCCTCCGCCAACAGCTCCTCGTGCGTCCCGCGCTCGACGATGCGGCCCGCCTCCATCATCAGGATCGTGTCGGCCCCGATGATAGTGGAGAGGCGGTGGGCGATCACGAAGGACGTTCGGTCGCCGCGCAACGCGCTCATGGCCTGCTGCAGCAGTAGCTCGGTGCGGGTGTCGACCGAACTGGTCGCCTCGTCGAGGATGAGCAGCGCCGGCCGCGCCAGGAAGGCGCGGGCGATGGTGATCAGCTGCTTCTCGCCGGCGCTGACGTTGCTGCCCTCGTCGTCGATGACGGTGTCGTAACCGTCCGGCAGGCTGTGCACGAACCTGTCGACGAAGGCGGCGCGGGCAGCCTCCAGGACCTCTTCCTCGGTCGCGTCCGGCCTGCCGTAGGCGATGTTGGCGCGGATGGTGCCCTTGAACAGCCACGTGTCCTGCAGGACCATGCCGATGCTGGCACGCAGGTCGGCACGGCTCATCGTGGCGATGTCGACGCCGTCCAGCGTGATGCGGCCCGCGTCGAGCTCGTAGAAGCGCATCAGCAGGTTGACGAGCGTGGTCTTCCCCGCGCCCGTCGGTCCGACGATGGCGACCGTGCGGCCCGGCTCGGCCACGAGCGACAGGTCCTCGATGAGCGGCCTGTCCGGCTCGTAGCGGAACGACACGCCCTCGAACGCCACCCGGCCCTCCACGCTCGCCGCGGCGCGGCGCTCCGCCGCGTCCGGGAGTTCCTCCTCGGCGTCGAGCAGCTCGAAGACGCGCTCCGCCGACGCGACCCCCGACTGCAGCATGTTGATCATGGAGGCGATCTGCGTGACGGGTTGCGTGAACTGCCGGGAGTACTGGATGAACGCCTGCACGCTGCCGAGGCTGAGGAGGCCGCCAGCGACCCGCAGGCCGCCTATCACGGCGACGGCGGCGTAGTTGAGGTTACCGACGAAGCTCGAGACCGGCATGATCAGGCCGGAGAGGAACTGCGCCCTGAAGCCGGCGCGGTAGAGCGCCTCGTTCTCGACCTCGAACCCCTGCTGCACCTCCTCTTGCCGGCCGAAGACCTTCACGAGGGAGTGCCCGGTGTACGCCTCCTCGATCGCCGCGTTCAGCGTGCCCGTGTGGCGCCACTGCAGGGTGAACTCCCTGCCGGAGCGCTTCATGACGAACGCGGCGACGAGCATGGTGAGGGGGATGCTGAGGAGCGCCACGAGGGTGAGCAGCGGCGAGATGGTGAGCATCATGACGAGCATGAACAGCACGGTCAGGACGGCGGTGGTGAACTGGCTGAGGGTCTGCTGCAGGCTCTGCGAGATGTTGTCGATGTCGTTCGTCACGCGGCTGAGGAGCTCGCCGCGCGGCTGCGCGTCGAAGTAGCGCAGGGGCAACCGGTTGAGCTTCTCCTCGACGCGGCGCCTGAACCCGAAGACGGTCGCGTTCACCACGTCGTTCAGCAGGTAGCCCTGCAGGTACTGCAGGAGCGCCGAGAGCAGGTAGAGCGCCATGACGGTGAGCAGCACCCGCCCGACGGCCTGGAAGTCCACGCCCTGGCCCGGCACCATGACCATGCCGGCCAGCATGTCGGCGACCTTCGACTGCCCGGCGGCCCGCGCCGCCGCCACGGCCTGCTCCTTGCTCAGACCTGCCGGGAACATCTTGCCGATCAGGCCACCGAAGATGAGGTCGGTCGCGTGGCCGAGGACGCGCGGGCCGACCGACGCCAACCCGACGGAGGCGACGGCGGCCGCGAGCAAGGCGGCCAGCCTCCACCGGTGGGGCGCGAGCTGACGGAGGAGGCGCCGGACGGACGGCCCGAACGCCGTGGCCTTGTCGCCGACCGCGCCGCCCCAGCGGCCGCCGCTGCGGATGCGCTCGGTGGCGCGCATGGTCGTGGGCCGCTTGCCGCCGCCGGCCGGCGTCCCACTCCGCTCCCGTGCGCTCACGCCGCCACCTGCGCCTGCGACGCGACGATCTCCTGGTAGGTGGGGGAGGTGGCGAGCAGCTGCTCGTGCGTCCCGAGGCCCACGACGCGCCCGTCCTCGAGGACGACGATGCGGTCGGCGTGCTGGATCGTGGCGACGCGCTGCCCGACGATCAGGACCGCCGCGCTCCTCGTCACGGGGTCGAGCGCGCGCCGCAACCGCGCGTCGGTGGCGACGTCGAGCGCGGAGAACGAGTCGTCGAACAGGTAGAAGGCGGGGCGCTTGACGAGGGCCCGGGCGATGGCGAGGCGCTGGCGCTGTCCGCCGGACACGTTGGTCCCGCCCTGGGCGATGGGCGAGTCGAGGCCCGCCTCCATCGTCGCCACGAAATCGCTCGCCTGTGCCACCTCCAGCGCGCGCCAGAGAGCGGCGTCGTCGGCGCCCGGGTCACCGTAGAGCAGGTTGCTGCGCACCGTGCCCGAGAAGAGGAACGCCTTCTGCGGCACGAGCCCGATGCGAGCCCACAGGGCGTCGGGGCCGTAGTCCCGCACGTCGACGCCGTCGACCAAGATCGCGCCGCCCGTCACGTCGAAGAGCCTGGGCACGAGGCTCACCAGCGTCGACTTGCCGGCGCCCGTCGACCCGATCACGGCCACGGTCTCCCCCGGCCCCACGTCGAAGCTGACGTCCGCCAGCACGGGGTGGCTGGCGCCGGGGTAGCTGAACGTGACGTTGCGGAACTCCAGCCTGCCGCTGGGGCGGGTCGGCAGCACGGGCGCGCTCGGCGGCACCACGCTGGGCGCGGTGGAGAGCACCTCGCCTATGCGCCCGGCCGAGACGCTGGCCCGGGGGAGGAGCATCAGCAGCATGGTCGACATGAGGATGGCGATGAGGATCTGGATGAGGTAGCTGATGTAGGCCGTCATGCTGCCGATCTGCATCAGGCCGGCGTCGACGCGCAGCCCACCGAACCAGAGGACGGCGACGGTGGAGGCGTTGAGCACGAGCATCACGAGCGGGAACATGGCGGCCATCCAGCGCCCGACGTAGAGCGTGACGTCGGTGAGCTCGGTGTTGGCCTCCTCGAAGCGGCGCTCCTCGTGCGGCTCCCGCACGAACGCCCTCACGACGCGGATCCCGCCGATCTGTTCGCGCAGCACCTGGTTGACGCGGTCGATGCGGCGCTGCATCCGGCGGAAGCCGGGCACCATGCGGCTGAGTATCAGGCCGATCGCCCCTGCCAGGAGGGGGACGGCCACGGCGACGAGCCACGACAGCCCGATGTCCTCGCGCATGGCCATGATCACGCCGCCGATCATCATGATGGGCGTGGTGACGATCATCGCGAAGCTCATGAACACGAGCGTCTGGACCTGCTGCACGTCGTTGGTGGTGCGCGTGAGCAGCGACGGCGCGCCGAACGCGTTGACCTCGCGCGCCGCGAACTGGCCGACGCGCCGGAAGACCCCCGAGCGCAGGTCGCGTCCGAAGCGCATGGCCGTCCGAGCCGCGAAGTAGACGGCCACCACGGTGGCGGCCACCTGCACCAAGGAGACGGCGAGCATGAACGCGCCCTGGCGCAGGATGTAGCCCGTGTCGCCCCTGATGATGCCCTTGTCGATGATGTCGGCGTTGATGCTGGGTAGGAGCAGGGTCCCGATGGTGGCCACGAACTGGAGGGCCACGATCAGGCCTATGGCGCCGCGCGACGGCCTCGTGTACTCGCCGATGAGCCTCAGTAGCACCTCGGCGTCACCTCTCCTTCTCCGGCGCCAGCGCGCCGCGGAGGCAGAACGTCACGAGCTCCTCCGGGGTGGGCCAGTCCTCTGGCGCCGCGTGCGGCAACCGGCTGGCGAACAGCTGGGTGGTGAACAACCTCGCGAAGAGCGCGGGCGATACCCTCAGCTCGGCCGCGTGCGGCTCGAGCAGGTCCCTGACGGCGGCGGCCACCTCCGCGAGCCAGTCGCGCATGTAGGTCGGGCCGCCGAAGCTGCGGGGGCGGCCACGCCCCGCCACGGCGTGCAGCGCGACGGCAAGACCGTGCACCTCGTCGAGGCGTGGCACGACCTCACCGGCGACGGCCAGCAGCTTCCGCTCGAGTCCCGGCAACTCCGCCAGCCTGGCCAGGCCGGCCCTCAACGGCCCCGGGTCGAGGCGTTCCTCGATGGTCGCCAGCAGCAGCGAACGCTTGTCTTCGAAGACGGTGAAGAGAGTGCCTTCGGCCACGCCGGCGGCCTCGGCCAGCTCGCGGGTCGTCACGCCGGCGCCGCGCGCCACCAGGAGCGGCGTGACGGCGGTGATGATGCTGCGACGCCGCGCCGCGCGGTCGAGGGGTGGGGCTCGCCTCGGTCTCGTCACCGCGGCAGCCTAACTGAGTGAGCGCTCACTTGGATGAGAGCGCCGCGCGGGACCAGACGGCGACCGCGCCCGC
This sequence comes from Trueperaceae bacterium, assembly GCA_019454765.1. Taxonomy (NCBI): domain Bacteria; kingdom Thermotogati; phylum Deinococcota; class Deinococci; order Trueperales; family Trueperaceae; species Trueperaceae bacterium. The sequence goes on from JACFNR010000010.1 coordinate 48,765, forward strand.
TCGCGTCGCTACCGCGACCAGATCGCGCCGCGCCGCCTCAGCGCCTGCGCCGCACCGCCACGGCCGCACCCAGGGCCGCTCCCGCCCCCAGGATCATGAGCACGGAGAGCACGATGAACGCCACGCGCGTCCGGGACGGCTCCACCACCGCCGCGTCCAGGGCGAAGAACACGCCTAACACCGCCAACACGGTCGCCACCAGGGCGCGACCGTTGCCGGCTCCGGGTCTCTGTTCGAGGTCCATGCTTGGATAGTAAGCCGCCGGCCGCGAGCGACCGGCTACGACCGCCAACCGAAGCGCCCCAGCAGGTGCCGCGCCGCGCCGTCCGCCCCCGGCTCGTCACGCACGGTCGCGGCCACCGCCGCGGCCCGCGCGGCCACCGCCGGCTCGAGCACGCGCCTCAGCGCCGCCTCCAGGCCGTCGACGCCGAACTCGCGCGGCACGAGCCGCGCCCCGACGCCGAGCTCCGTGACGCGGACCGACCAGTGGTACTGGTCGAAGAACGCCGGCACCACGAGCTGCGGCGCGCCGGCGCGCAGGGCGGCGCCGGTGGTCCCCGCCCCGCCATGGTGGATGGCGGCCTTCACGCGCGGGAAGAGCCAGTCGTGAGGCACCTCGGTGACCACGTACCGGTCGACGGACCCGGCGCTCCCGCCCCCCAACCCGGCCCACCCGGCCGCCACCACCAGCCGCAGCCCCAGGCGGACGGCGACCTCGTCCACCACCCGCTCGACCGTGCCCAGGTCGCGCGCGGGCAGGTGGCTCCCGAACCCGACGTATACGGGCGGGTCGCCAGCGGCAAGGAACGCCTCCAGGGAGCCGGGCGGCCGCCACCCCGCCGGGCGCGGCAGCTCCCACCACCCGCCAACGAAGCGGTCGGCGGGCCAATCGGCCGGCGGCGGCGCCGCGAACGGGCTGTAGCCGTATAGCCGGGCGACCTCGGGCCCCAACCGGCGCCACGGGGTGGCGAGGAGCCCCACGGGCGGCAGACCGAGCCGCTCCACGCGCCAGCGGTTCACCACGCCGCGCCACGGGAACCACACCACCTGTTCCCCCAGCCAGTGGCTCGCCCGGTTGAAGCGGCGGCGGGCCGGTCCGGGGGTGCGAGGCGCCTGGCGCAGCGCGACGCTGGGGTACTCGGCCGTCACGTCCCACGGCTGTAGCGAGGCGAAGGCGGCGGGCTTGGCCGAGGCCTCGGCAAGGTGCGGTCCGGCCAGCGCGCCATGCGAGAAGACCATGGCGTCACAGGCGTCGACCAGTTCCGCCGACTGCTCGAGCATGCGGCGCATGGTGGGCTCCCAGTCCACGGTGAAGCGCCTGGCGGCGGCCAGCACCGCCGGGCGCCTCACGAGGGCGCGCAACCGGGCCTGGCTACGCATCCACTCGACGGGGTCGCCGGCGAGCTCCGCGAACCGGACGCCGCGCTCCTCGACGAGCGCGCGGTGGGCCGCGTGAGCGCCCACCACGGGATGGACGCCCCTACGCTGCAACGCCAACGCCAGCGCGACGAACGGCTGCACGTCGCCGCGCGAACCGAACGTCAAGATGGCGACCCTGCGCTCAGGCACCCCCACCTCGCGCGGGCGTCTCCCCCACCTGCTTGACGACCAGGTAGCCGCCGAGGAGCGGTCCGAGCACGAAGAGGCTATAGAAGGTGATGAGCCGCCAGGCGAACACCGCGGCGGGTCCCGCCTCCCCGCCGCCACGGCCGACGAGGAACCAGCTCAGCACCACCTCGAAGAAGCCGCTGCCGCCGGGCGTGGGGACGAACGTGCTCATGACGGCCACCACCGTCTGGCCGGCCAGCGCGAGCGGCACGCCGATGCGCACCCCCAGGCCCAGCAGGAGGAAGTAGAGGACGAGGAAGAACGCCGCCCAGGCTCCCGCGGTGAACAACTGGATCGCCAGGTGCTTCCAGAGTGGCGCCGACGCGAAGACCTTGCTGTTGGCAATGAAGTCGTCCACGAAGCGCATGCCGCGGCGCCGGAACCTGAGCAACGGCCCCCGAAGCAGCGCCCCGAGCAGCGGGCGCAGCCAGGCCACCTTGAAGAGCAGGACGTAGGCGAGCAGGCAAGTGAGCACGATCACCGCCACCCCGAGCGCCGCCCAGAGCGGGGTGCGGGGGTAGGCGCCCAAGGCGTAGAGGCCGACGAGCGAGAGGGGCATGGCCCAGGCGTGGAAGGTCGTGTCGGCGGCCATGGTCGCGAGCGCGGCGGCCCACGACCTGGCGCGCTCGACGCCCTGTAGGTCGAGGGTGAGGGCGAGCCCGGCGATGCTCCCGCTCCCCCCGGGCGTCACCGCCGCGCTGAACATCCCGAGCACGTGTGCCCTCAGGGCGTGCCAGAGGCCCACGGAGTCGCCTAGCGCGCGGCACACGAACATCAACCTGAGGGCCGCCAGCACGAACGACGCGAGGAGCGCCGACACGGCGAGCACCAGGTGCGAGGGCGCCAGCCCGCCGAGGCGCAGGAGTGCCTTGGCGCCCCCGACCCGCCAGAGGGCGAAGGCCATGCCCGCGGCGGATAGCGCCACTGAGAGTAGGAGGGCGTGCAGTACGGGCCGTCGCATGGGATCGGGGGCCGCAGGCGGCGGTCCTGACGGGACGGGGCGGCCGAGGCACCCAAGCATAACCGCGGGCCCGCGCGACGCGCCCCGGTGGGCCTCCAACGCACCACTCGCGGGCCGCCGATGCGGTAACCTGCGGGTCAACACCGGTTCCCGGCGGCTCCCGGCCCTGGACGTGCGACCAAGGCGGGGAGGCTCCACGCGGACGAGGGCGGAGGCTGTTCGGGCGCGTCCGGCGCCGCAGCGGTCACGCCTCCAAGACAGAGCGGGGAGCGATTCGAGGAGGTCAGCAAGATGTCGGTCGTTGCCACCACACGCAGCCACAAGCACGTGCTCACGCCCTGGTACAAGCAGTCCGCCGTGGGCGGAGCCACTTTCGTCAGGGGCGAGGGCTCGTACCTGTACGACGACCAGGGCAAGCGGTACCTCGACCTGTCGGCCGGCCTCGTCTCCACCAACCTGGGCCACGGCCACCCGGCGGTCGTCAAGGCCATCCAGGAGCAGGCCGCCAAGATCTGCTACCTGCCTCCGTCCCTCATCCACGACGTGCGGTCCGAGTTCGCGGAGCTCCTCTCCGAGGTGAGCCCGTGGAGCGAGGGCGCGCGCACCTTCTTCACCACCGGCGGCGGCGAGGCCAACGAGGACGCCATCAAGATGGCCCGCATGATCACCGGGCGTCAGAAGGTGCTGGCCGCCTACCGCTCGTTCCACGGCTCCGCCCCGGGCGCCGGCAGCATCACGGGCGAGGACCGGCGCTGGGCGAACGAGCCGGGCCTGCCCGGCATCGTGCACTTCTTCGCGCCCTACCCGTACCGCAGCCCCTTCTTCACGGACGACGCCGCCACCGAGGTCGAGCGCGCCCTCAAGCACCTCGAGGAGGTCATCACCTTCGAGGGCGGCAAGAACATCGCGGCGCTCGTCATCGAGCCCGTCGTGGGCTCCAACGGCGTCATCGTCTACCCCGAGGGCTACCTGGCGGGCCTGCGGCAGGTGACGGCCAAGCACGGCATCGTGCTGATCTTCGACGAGGTGATGACCGGCTTCGGGCGCGTGGGCGACCGCTTCGCGGCCACGCGCTTCGGCGTCACGCCCGACATGATCACCTTCGCCAAGGGTTCGTCCTCGGCGTACATCCCGCTCGGCGGCGTGATGGTGCGCGAGGGTCTCGCCAAGCACTTCGACGACGTGGCGCTCATGTGCGGTCACACTTACGCCGGCCACCCGATGGCCATGGCGGCCGGCCTCGCCACCGTGACGGCCCTCAAGAAGGAGGGGCTGTTCGAGCGCGCGCGCGAGATCGACCCGTGGCTCAAGGAGGGCCTCACGGCCATCCAGGAGAAGCACCCCGTCATCGGTGACGTGCGCGGCATCGGGGCGTTCTACACGATCGAGCTCGTCAAGGACCGCGCAACCAAGGAGCCGCTCGTGCCGTGGTACGGCGGCGACAACACCCCCATCGCCAAGCTGTCGGCCGCGCTCAGGAACGAGGGCGTGTACGCCTTCGGGCGCTACAACGTGCTGCTGGTGACGCCGCCTCTCAACATCAAGCGCGACGACCTGCAGGTCGGCCTCGACGGGCTCGACCGCGCGCTCAAGGTGCTCGACTGAGTCGCTGACGCGAACGTCCCGGGGAGAGGCCCCGGCAGACGGGGAGGGGCCGACCACGCGCGTGGTCGGCCCCTCCCTCCTCTCTCGTGCCCCGGCGCACGGCGCGCCGGGGCACCCCGCCTCAATCGAACCAGCTGTCGACGAGGTCCTGGTTCTCGGCGATCCAGGCGCGGGCGGCGTCGGCGGGCTCCATGCCGTCCCTGACCTTGAGCATCACGTCGCCCATGTCGGCGCCCGTCCAGTGGAAGTTGGCGAGGAAGGCCAGCACGTCGTCGGGCCCATCGGCGGCGAAGCCGGCGTTGGCGACCGTGTGGATCTGCTCTGAGGCGCCGAAGACGCCGAGCGGGTCGGCCAGGTACTTGAGGTCGTAGGCGGCCCACATCCAGTGGGGTCGCCAGCTGGTGACGATGATGGGCTCGTCGCGGGTGATGGCGCGGTCGAGCGCGGCCGCCATCGCGGCGTCGGAACCGTCGATCAGCTTGAAGTTGGTGAGGCCGTACTCCTCGATGGCCGCGTCGGAGGCGCGCATCAGGCCGGCGCCGGGGTCGATGCCAATCACCTTGCCCCCGAACATGTCGGCGTTGGCGTTGAGGTCCTCGATGCTGTCGAGCTCGACGTAGGTCGGCACGGCCCAGCCGATGTCGGCGCCGTCGAGGCTGACGCCCAGGTCGGTGAGGTCGTCGCCGAACTCCGACCAGTAGGCCTCGTGGGTGACGGGCAGCCAGGTGCAGAGCACGGCGTCGAAGTCGCCGCGCGCCAGACCCGCGAACATCGGACCGGCGTCCACCGAGGTGAGCTCGACGTCGTACCCGAGCCGGTCCTCGAGCACCGCCGCCACCACGTTGTTGGAAGCCACGCACGAGTCCCACAGCACGTACCCGAGCTTGATGGTCTGGGCGTTGGCGACGGCGATCCAACCGAACAGCGCTACCGCGGTGGCAATCAGCCACTTCTTCATGTGTACCTCCGGAGTTTGCAGAGACGGATAGTTGCGATGCGGCATACAGCCACACCCACGCACCATAGTGCGCTTGACTTACAGGGGGCACCTAGGCGCCGGTTCGACCCTAGCACAGGTCGGCTGGCCGCGCAAACGCGGCGGTCACGCCGCCTCCTCCGGCCGGCCGGCGCCGCCGCCGCGCGCGCCGGGGCGGCGCCGCGCGGCGAACGACGCCGTGAGCCGATCGAGCACGATGGCGAGGATGACCACGGCGAGTCCCGCCTCGAACCCCTGCCCCACCTTGATGCGCTGGATGCCCCGGAGGACCTCGGCACCGAGGCCGCCGGCGCCGATCATGCTGGCGATCACCACCATGGAGAGGTTGAGCATGATGGACTGGTTGAGGCCCGCCATCATGGTGGGGAGGGCGAGCGGCACCTGCACCTTCACCAGCTTCTGCAGCCGCGTCGTCCCGAAGGCGTCGGCCGCCTCCACCAGGTCGGTGGGGACCTGCCTGATGCCCAGGTTCACCAGCCTGACGAGGGGCGGCAGCGAGAAGATGAAGGTCGCGACGACCCCCGGCACGAGCCCTATGCCGAAGAACATGATGGCGGGGATCAGGTAGACGAACGCCGGCATGGTCTGCATGAAGTCCAGCACCGGTCGCATGACGCGTTCCGCCACGTCGCTCCCCGCCGCCAGGATGCCGAGCGGCACCCCCACGATCACGATCAAGACCTGGGCCGTGACCACGAGCGCCAGCGTCTCGAGGAACGGGGTCCACAGCCCGATGTTGTGCACGAGGAAGAGGCCGAGCAGGGCGAAGACGCCGAGGCGCCACCCCGCCTGCCACGCGACGAGGGCGGCGAGCACGGCCACCAACGCGAGAGGCGGCACCGCCACCAGCCCGGCGAGCAAGCCGTCGATGACCACCCGCACGAGGTCGGAGAAGCCGTCGAAGCCCGCGGCGTACTGCACCTGGATCCAGCGGACGGCCGTCTCGACCCAATCGGCCAAGGGAACGCGGTAGTCAAGAAGCATCCCGCACCCCCGCTCCCCCGGCCGTCACGCCCGGCGTCTCCGACGCCAGCGCCGCCAGGATGGCGCCCTTGACGACGACCCCACGCAACCGCCCGCCGGAGTCGACCACCGCGATCGGCTCGCTGCGCCCGGAGGCGATGCCGATGAGTTCTGCCAAGCTGGTCCCGAGCTCCACGGTGAGCGCGGGCGTGAGCCGCTCGCGCTGCAGGCGAGAATCCGGCGCCGCGCCGTCTTCGACCTGCGCCACGCCCGCCTCACTCGAGAGGTATCCCTGCACGCGCCGCTCGCGGTCGAGCACCAGGAGGCCCGAGAGGCCGAAGCGTCGCATCTTCGTGAGCGCCGTGTGCGGCCCGTCGTTGAGGTGAGCGGTGGCCTTGACCTGCTGCATGATGCTGGCGGCGGTGAGCACCCCGGTCCGGTCGACGCCGGCCACGAACGCCTCCACGTAGTCGTCGGCGGGCGCGGTGATGATCTCCTCGGCCGTGCCCAGCTGCACGACTCGTCCGGAACGCATGATGGCGATCCGGTCGCCGAGCTTCAGCGCCTCGTCCAGGTCGTGAGTGACGAACACGATCGTCTTGTTCACCCGCGCCTGCAGCTCCATCAGCTCGTCTTGCATCTCGCGGCGGATCAGGGGGTCCAGGGCGCTGAACGCCTCGTCCATCAGGAGGATGTCGGCGTCGGCGGCCAGCGAGCGGGCGAGCCCCACCCGCTGTTGCATCCCGCCAGACAGCTGGGAGGGCAGGCTCCCCTCCCAGCCGGCCAGGCCTACGAGCTCGATGGCCTCCTGCGCTCGCGCCCTCTGCTCCGCGAGGCGAACGCCCTTCACCTCGAGCCCGAAGCGGACGTTGTCGAGGACCGTGCGGTGCGGGAGGATGGCGAACTGCTGGAACACCATCCCGCCGAACTTCTCGCGGCGCAGGCGCAGCAGGTCGCCCCTCCGCAGGGCCGTGAGGTCGACGCCGTCCACCAGCACCTGGCCGGCCGTGGGGCGGTGCAGCAGGTTCAACAGCCGTAGCAGCGTCGACTTGCCGCTGCCCGACAGCCCCATGAGCACGAAGGTCTCGCCCGGCCTGATGCTCAGGTCGACGTCGTACACGCCCACGGCGTTGCCGAAGCGCGCCTGCGACTCCTCCTTGGTGCCACCGGCCGCGAGGAACTCGAGGACCCGCTCCGGCCGGCCGCCGAACACCTTGGTGAGACCGCGACACTCGATCTTCGCGGCGGCTTGGTCGGCGGGGGAGCACGGCCGCTCACCGATCCCCCTCGCGCTCGCGCTCGGGGGGCCGTTGCCGTTGGTGCTGGTCGGGTCTGGCTGCGGCGGTGCGGCGGTGCCCGCACCTGGGACGGTTCCTGACATCTGGTACCTCGATCGGCGGCCGAAGAGAACGGACGACTTGGCGTTGGCTAGGCCCACCGGGCCGGCGGGAAGGTCACCTCCGGGACGGCGGGCAGACGGACGACGGCCATGGGCGCCCCGGGCGCGCCGGCTGGTAGCCGGGCGGCGGGAGGACCCAGACCTCCGGGAGGAGGGTAGCAGACTCAGGCAGCCAGGGGGCGTGACGACGCCGCCGCGCCGACGCCGCGGCCGTGCCGCACGGCCTGGTTCAGTAGACCGACCGGTCGACCTCCGCGTCGGCGCGGGCGCGGGCCTCGGCGGGAGGGAGGCCGGCGACGAGTCCAGCTCGCATGACGGCCTCCCACTCCTCGAAGCGGTACGCCCGGCGCAGGAGCGGCTCCGCGTCCGCCTCCGGGATGACCACCACGCCGTCGTCGTCGCCCAGCACGACGTCGCCGGTCCTCACCGCCACCCCGCCGCAGTCGACCGGCTCGCCCACAGTGCCCGGCAGGCCGAGCCGCCTCGTCGTCAGCGCGGACAGGTTGCGAGCGAAGACGGGCAGGCGCAGCTCCACGATCTCGCGCAGGTCGGTGGCGGCGCCGTCGATGACCACCCCGGCGACCCCCCGCGCCGCCGCGATGCGAGCCATGAGGCCGCCGAACGGCGCGTGGCGCCTGTCGCCATCACGCGCGACGACCAACACGGCGCCAGGCTCCGCCGCGGCCACCGCCTCGGCCAGGGGCGCGTTGTCGGTCGGCCGGCACGCCACCGTGAGCGCCCGGCCGACCACCCGCACCGGCCGGAACAGTGGCGCGATCTCCCAGTCCATGAACCCCTCCGTCGTCAGGTGACCGACGGTTCCGGTCGAGACCCCCAGGTAGCGGGTGAGCCAATCGGTCGGTGGCGCTGAGTCTGACACGGCGGTCTCCTTCGTGGCGGGCAGGGGCCGGGCCCGCACCGTCCAGGCAGCATACGCTCGCCACGCCGCCTGCTATCCTGCTGCCACCTTCACCGGGACCGGGTTCCGCCCGGCGCTCCGCCACCCAGGCCGTGCGGCCGCCGGGGCCGGGAGCAGCAGACCCCCGGCGAGCGAGGAGCGGACCGGATGAGCACAGGCGCACCGAGCGCACGAGAAGCCGAGGACCCGGGGCGCGGCCGCGACGTCACCGTCGCCCTGGTGCAGACCGACCCGGGACCAGACAAGGCCGACAACGTCGCCCGCACCTTCCGCCTCGTCGAGGAGGCGGCGGCCAGGGGCGCGCGGCTGGTGACGCTGCCCGAGACCTTCCACTTCCGCGGGCCGAGCGACCAACGGCGCGCCTGCGCCGAGCCCATCCCCGGACCGCTGTCGGAAGCGCTGAGCGCGCTGGCGGCGCGCCTCGGGATCTTCCTGCTCGGCGGGAGCTACAACGAGCTGCCAGCAGCGGACGACGCCGACACCCGCACCTACAACACGAGCCTGCTGTTCGGCCCCGACGGCCGCCTCCTGGCCGAGTACCGCAAGATCCACCTGTTCGACGTGACGGTCGGCGCGAAGCTCGTGGCGCGCGAGTCGGCGCGCAACCGGCCGGGGGACCGCGCGGTCGTGGTCGACACCCCCTTCGGCGCGGTGGGCATGACCGTCTGCTACGACCTGCGCTTCCCCGAACTGTTCCGCACCCTCGCCCTGGCGGGCGCCCGCCTGCTGCTCGTGCCGTCGAACTTCGCGGAACGGACCGGCCGCGACCACTGGGAGGTGCTGCTGCGCGCCCGCGCCATCGAGAACGGCGCCTACGTCATCGCTCCCGCCACGTACGGTAGCGGCGGCGGCGAGTTCACCGCTTACGGCCGCTCCCTCGTCGTCGACCCGTGGGGCACCGTGGTGGCCTGCGCCCCCGACGGCGAGGGCGTCACCCTGGCTACACTCGACCTGGGCCGGGTCGACGCCGTGCGCGCCTCCCTGCCCACCCTGCAACACCTGCGGCCCGCGGCCTACGCCGTGCGCCACGCCTGAGGAGGCCCCGAGATGTCGTACCAGCTCCCCCGCAAGCTCCTCGCCGCGTTGCTCGCGGCCGCGCTGAGCCTCGGCGCCACCGCGTTAGCGGCCGGCACCGTGCGCATCGCCACCTCGCTGGCCCCCAACAGCCTGCAGCCGGCCGAGGCGACCGGCATCCCCGACGCCGCCGTCATACGCACCATGTTCGAGGGGCTCGTCGGCTTCCTGGACGGCGAGCTCGTCAACGAGCTGGCGGAGTCGTGGAGTTCCAACGACGACGCCACCGTCTACACCTTCGAGCTGCGGCCCGGCGTCAAGTTCCACGACGGCACCGCGCTCGACGCGGCCGCCGTCAAGGCGTACTACGACTGGGTGTTGGACCCCGCCTCCATCGGCGCCAGAGGGCGCAACCAGCTCAAGGACATCAGCTCCACCGAGGTCCTCGGCGACCTCGAGTTCCGCATCAACCTGAGCAAGCCGAACGGCGCCTTCATCTACCTCCTGGCCGTGAGCAACGCCCGCATCGCCAGCCCGGCGTCGCTGGAGGCGTACGGGACCGAGGTGAGCCGCCACCCGGTCGGCACCGGTCCGTTCAAGTTCGCCTCCTGGGACGAGGGGCAGCGCGTGGTCGTCGAGGCCAACCCCGACTACTGGGGCGGCGCGCCCAAGGTCGACCGGCTCGAGTTCGTGGTCGTCAACAACGCCGCCACCCGGGTGGCCATGCTGCAGTCGGGCGAGGTGCAGTTCATCGAGGCGCTCCCGCCTCAGCTCGTGCCCGTCATCGACGCGGCGCCCGGCCTCGAGGTCGTGACCACCAAGACGAACTTCCTGCGCATCCTCCAGCTCAACACGACCAAGGAGCCGTTCACCGACGTGCGCGTGCGGCAAGCGCTCAACTACGCCATCGACAAGCAACAGCTCGTCGACGTGGCCGTCGCCGGCCTGGCCACCGTCATGACGGCGCCCATCCCCGCCACCGTCTTCGGGTACGCCGAGCAACCCGCGTACGACTACGACCCGGAACGGGCGCGGTCGCTCCTCGCCGAGGCCGGCTACCCGAACGGCTTCGACATGAAGGTGCTCACCTTCACGGGCGACGAGTACCGCACCGTCGGCCAGGTCCTGCAGCAGATGTTCGAGCAGGTCGGGGTCCGCATGACCCTCGACCAGCAGGAGCGCGGGGCGCTCGTCGACCAGATCTTCAAGCCCGTCGACGAGAACCCGACGCAGGCCGCCCTGGTCGGCGCCACCGCCAGCACGGGCGACGCGGACCTCGCCATCTCCACCTCGTTCATCGAGGCGTCGTTCCCGCCGGCCTCCAACAACTGGAGCTTCTACGAGAACGACGAGGTGGAGCGGCTCGTCGCGGAGGCGCGCGCCACCGGCGACCAGCCGCGCCGCGCCGAGCTCTACGCCGAGGCGCTCGGCATCATCTGGCACGACGCGCCCTGGGTGTTCCTCTACAGCCCCGATTCCGTGGCGGGCCGCTCGACGAACCTGACGGGCGTCGCCTACTCTCCCGACAACACCGTGGACGCCAGGCGAGCCGAGCTCAAGTGACCTGAAGCGAGGGTCCTGGGAAGGGACGGCATGCTCCTCTACACCCTCCGACGCGTGCTGCAGGCCGTCCCGACCTTGGTCGGGGTCGTGATCCTCATCTTCTTCTTCGTGCGGGCCCTTCCGGGCGACCCCGCGCGCCTCTACGCCGGCGTGGACGCCGACGCGGCGACGGTGGAGGCCGTCCGGCTGCAGTTCGGCCTCGACCGGAGCCTCCCCGAGCAGTTCGGCTACTTCGTGAGCGGCCTGGCGCGGGGCGACCTCGGCAGGTCGTTCAGGGCGCGCCTCCCCGTCAGCACCGTGGTGGCGCAGCACTTCCGCGCCACGCTGGTGCTCGCCAGCGTCGCCATCGTGATGGCCACCCTGCTCGGAGTGGCGCTCGGCGTCACGGCCGCGCTGCGGCGCAACTCCGCCGTCGACCTCTCCATCACCTCCGCCTCCGTGCTCGGCATCAGCACGCCGTCCTTCTTCCTCGGCATCCTCCTCATCTACCTGTTCGCGGTCAAGCTGCGCGTGCTGCCCGTCGCGGGCAGCGTGAGCATCAAGGGGTTGGTGCTGCCCGCCATCACGCTGGCGGTCGCGAGCCTGGGCACCATCGCCCGCTTCGCGCGCTCGAGCCTGCTCGAGACGATCGGCAACGACTACGTGAGGACGGCCACCGCCAAGGGCCTGTCGCGCTCGCGCGTCGTCAACAAGCACGCGCTGCGCAACTCGCTCATCCCCGTCATCACGATCATCGGGCTCCAGTTCGGCTTCCTCCTGTCCGGGACGGTCATCGTCGAGACCGTCTTCAACTTCCACGGCCTGGGTTGGCTGCTCATCCAGTCGGTGGAGGCGCGCGACTACCCCGCCGTGCAGGGCCTGATGCTCGTGTTCGCCGTGCAGTTCATCGCCATCAACCTGATCGTCGACCTCCTGTACGGCCTGATCGACCCGAGGATCACTTATGAGTGACGCCGTGGCCGTGGCGGCCCGCCCGCGACGCTCGCGCTTCGCCGGCTCGGTCGTCGGGCGGCTGTTGCGCCACCGCAGCGGGGCGCTCGGCCTCTCCCTCACGCTCGCGTTCGTGGCGCTCGCGGTCGTCGGGCCGTGGCTCGCCCCGTACCGCCCGTCCGCGCCCGACTACGCGCAGCTGGCGAAGGGGATCAGCGCCGCGCACTGGCTGGGCACGGACGCCTTCGGGCGCGACACCCTCAGCCGCATCCTCGCGGGTGCGCGCTACTCCATCACCATCGGCCTGGCGGCGACCATCATCGGCGCCCTCGTGGGCGGCGCGTGGGGCGTGACGTCCGGCTTCTTCGGCGGCTGGTTCGACAACCTGTCCATGCGCGTCGTCGACGTGCTGTTGGCGTTCCCCGGCATCCTCATCGCCATCGGGCTCGTGACGCTCACGGGACCCGGCGTCGGACCCGTGGTCCTGGCATCGGCCGTGTTCGGCGTGCCCGTCTTCGCGCGCCTGGCGCGCGGCTCGACCCTCGAGGTCAAGAGCCGCGCCTTCATCGAGGCCGCCAACGCCCTCGGCATGCAGCGCCCCCGCATCATGCTGCGGCACGTGGTGCCGCAGGTGGTGGCGCCCATCCTCGTCTACGCCACGCTGCGCAGCGGCTCCACGCTGTTGGTGGCGTCGGGGCTATCGTTCCTAGGCCTCGGCGTGCAGGCGCCGGCGCCGGAGTGGGGCGCCATGCTCTCCGACGCTCAACTCTGGCTCGCCGTGCAGCCCCTGATGGCCTTCGCCCCAGGCGTCGCCATCACCCTCGCGGTGCTGGGCTTCAACCTCCTGGGCGACGGGCTACGCGACGTGCTCGACCCGTCCGTCGGTCGCTAGCGCCCGCGGGCTCCGCCCGCCCCGTGAGGCGACCGCACCGGGCCGCCTCGGGCCGACAGGCGGATGCCCCGCGCCGTCCTGGCCTATCCTTGCCCCGTGGACGTACCGGGAGACGCCCCGCCACCCGACCTGCCCGACCTGAGCCGGTTCGACGCGGTCCTCTTCGACCTCGACGGCGTGCTGACCCCGACCGCAGAGGTTCACCGCCGCGCCTGGCGCGCCCTATTCACCGACTACCTGGCGGCCCGCGGCGCGGCTCCCTACGAGGAGGCCGACTACTACCGGCACCTCGACGGCAGGCAGCGCTACGACGGCGTGGCGGAACTGCTGGCGTCGCGCGGCATCGAGTTGCCGCGCGGCACGCCCGACGACCCGCCGGCGGCGGAGACCGTGTGCGGCCTGGGGAACCGCAAGAACGTGGTGTTCCAACGCCTGCTGGAGACGGAGGGCGTCGCGCCCTTCGCCGGCGCCGTCCGTCTCACGGACGCCCTCCTGGCGGCCGGGGTGGCCGTGGCCGTGGTGTCGGGCTCCCGCAACGCCGCGGCTGTGCTGAGCGCCGCGGGCCTGGCGGAGCGGTTCGAGCTCGTCGTCGACGGCCTGGTCGCCGCCGCCACCGGGTTGGCGTCCAAGCCGGCACCCGACGCCTTCCTGCACGCCGCGGCGCGGTTGAGGGTCGCCCCGGCCAACGCGGTGGTCGTCGAGGATGCGCTGTCCGGGGTGGCGGCCGGCCGCGCCGGCGGTTTCGGCCTCGTGGTCGGGGTCGGCTCGGCCGAGGCGTCACCGGGCCTGCGCCGCGCCGGCGCGGATCTCGTGCTGCCCGACCTGGCGCCGCTCGCGGCCCGCGTGCTCGCTCGGGGCGTCGATAGGGAGCGGTACCCGGTCGACGAGTGGGCCCTCGTGGAGACCCGTCCGCCCACCGGCGTCGACGGGGCGGCCGAGACCCTGTTCGCAGTCGGCAACGGCTACCTCGGCCTGCGCGGCAACCCGGAGGAGGGTGGCGCGGCGCGCGAGAACGGGACGTTCGTGAACGGCCTGCACGAGACGTGGCCCATCGAGTACCCGGAGGGCGCGTACGGCTTCGCCACCGTGGGGCAGACCATCGTGAACGCACCGGACGCCAAGACCGTGCGGCTCTGGGTCGACGGGGAACGCTTCGACGCACAGGCGGCGGAGCTGCTCGAGTACGAGCGGCGGCTCGACCTGCGCGCCGGCGTGGTGACGCGCGACTTGGTGTGGCGCACGTCGTCGGGCGGGCGCGTGCGCGTGACGAGCAGGCGGCTCGTGTCGTTCACCCGCCGCCACCTGGCGCTCCTCGAGTACACGCTGACCCCGCTCGACGCGCCGGCTACGGTGCGGCTCGAGGCGCTCATCGTCAACCGCCAGGACGGCGTCGGCGAGCTCGGCGCCGGTCGGGAGGCGGCGGGGTTCGATCCGCGTCGCAGCGACCGCCTGGCGGGTCGGGTCTTGCTGCCGGAGGCGCAGCTGGCTTCGGGCGGGCGCGTGGGCCTCGCCTACCGCACCGCGCGCTCTGGGCAGGGCGTCGCCGTGGTGGCGCACGACCGGCCGCGCGGCGAGGTGACCGTGACGCCCGACCTGGCGACGTCCACGGTCACGCGCCGCCTGGCCGCGGGCGAGTCGCTCGCATTCGAGCGCCTCGCCGTGTGGGTGGACGACCCCGAGGCCCCGGCCGAGGAGCTCATGGCGACCGCGGGCGAGCTGCTCGACGAGGCGGTCATGGCCGGGCGGGAACGGCTGCTGGCCGAGCAACGCGGCTGGTGCGCGCGGTTCTGGGAGCGCGCCGACGTGCGGGTCGAGGGCATGCCGGACGCGCAGCAGGCGGTGCGCTGGAACCTCTTCCAGATCGCCCAGGCGTCCGCCCGCGCGGACGGGCGCGGGGTGAGCGCCAAGGGGGTGTCCGGCAGCGGCTACTCGGGCCACTACTTCTGGGACACGGAGGTGTACGTCCTGCCGTTCCTGTGCTACTGCCTGCCGGCCGCCGCCAGGGGGGCGTTGGAGCTGCGCCACGGCATGCTGCCGGCCGCCAGGCGCCGGGCGGAGGTCATGAGCGTGGCGGGGGCCCTCTTCCCGTGGCGCACCATCGGCGGCGAGGAGGCCTCCGCCTACTACCCCGCCGGCACGGCGCAGTACCACATCGACGCCGACGTCGCCTACGCGGTGCTCCGCTACGCTCGCGTCACTGGGGACGAGGAGTTCCTGGCGGGGCCCGGCACCGAGCTGCTCGTCGAGACGGCGCGCATGTGGCGCTCGCTCGGCTTCTTCGGTGGCGAACCCGAGCGGTTCCACCTCCACTCCGTGACGGGCCCCGACGAGTACAGCGCGGTGGTGAACGACAACTTCTACACCAACGCCATGGCGCGCCTCAACCTGGAGGCGGCGGCGGAGCTGGCGGAGGCGCGGCCAGGGGTCCTGGGCACCACCCCGGCCGAGATCGCGGAGTGGCGCCGCGCCGCCCGTCTCATGGCGCTGCCGTTCGACGCCTGCCTGGGCATCAACGCGCAGGACGCGGAGTTCCTGAGTCGCGAGCGCTGGGACCTCGCCGCCACGCCGCGCGAGAAGCGCCCCCTCCTCCTCCACTACCACCCGCTGGTGATCTACCGGCACCAGGTCCTGAAGCAGGTCGACCTGGTGCTCGCGGAGTTCCTGCTCGGGAGCCGCTTCGACCCCGAGCAGAAGCGCCGCGACTTCGAGTACTACGACCCCCTGACCACGGGCGACTCCACCCTGTCTGCCGCCGTGCAGTCGATCATGGCGGCCGAGGTCGGGTACCAACGGCGGGCGCTGCGCCACTTCGGGCGAACGCTCGTCACCGACCTCGCGGACCTGCACGGCAACGCCGCCGATGGCGTGCACGTGGCGGCCGCGGGCGGCACCTGGCTGGCGCTGGTGTGCGGCTTCGGGGGGATGAGGGACGACGCGGGCGAGTTGCGCTTCGACCCGCGCCTTCCCGTCGGCTGGCCGTCCCTCGCGTTCACGCTCGGCTGGCAGGGCTCGCTGCTCCGCGTGGAGCTCAGGCGCGAGGCGGTCTCGTTCGAGGTGACGAGCGGCTCGCCGGTGCCGGTGACGGTGCGCGGCGAGCGGCACGTGGTGGTGGACGCGTTGCGGCTGCCGTTGGCGGGCCAGGGTCCGCGGCTCGACTGACGGGCGGCGGCGACTACCTGATGGCGCAGAACGCCGCGAACGGCCCGTTCTTGTGAAGCAGTTCGAGGTGCGCGAACCCGGTCGCGCGCAGCAGGTCGAGTTGCCACAGCAGCGGCCTGGGCGAGTCCTCCCGTTCGATGTACGCGAAGACGTGGTCGCGGTACTCCTCGTCCCGCAGCGCCACGAGGTAGTCGCCGTACCGTTCCCACATGACCCGTTGGACGGCCGGGACGTGATGCTCGACGAGGTCGACGATCCAGAGGCTCCCGCCGGGCCGCAGGGCGGCGTGAAGCTTGGCGAAGACGCTCACCCACTCGTCCTCGCCGCGCAGGTGGTGCAGCGTGGCGGCGGCGGTGATCACGTCGTAACGCTCCGCCGCGAGGGGCAGGTCGCGCACGTCGCCCTGCAGGGCGGTCAGGGGTCCGCTGCCGGCGGCGGTCAGGCGCTCCAGCGCTCGGTCGAGCATGGGACGGCTCAGGTCGAGGAGGTCGACGGCGAGGCCCGGATAGCTCTCGAGCAGCTTGAGGGCGTAGTTGCCCGCCCCGCACCCGACGTCGAGGAGCCGGCGCGCGCCCGGCGTCACGCTGGGAGCGGCCCGGCTGACGATCTCGAGCACCGCCGCCGAGTCGATGCTGGCGGTCTGCCCCGTCTCCAGGTTCGAGAAGCGGTCGACGTCGGCGTCGAAGCGGGCGCGGATCTCGGCGGGGGTGGACTTGACCATGGGGGTCTCATCATAGTCGGCCGCCGGCGCGCCACGCCGCCCTGACCGTAACCGCGCGGGGGCACGTGCCCACCGACTTGGCGTAGAATGAAGCGCCAAGTTGGCGAGGAAGGAGGGCGTCATGGCCGTTCAGGGAGTCGCCCGCAGGCCCCAACCCCACCCAAGCGACCGCCCCACCGTGTTCGCCGCCCAACCGTTCACCCTCTCGGAGAGCGTCGCCAGGCGCCTCGGCGCCAGCGGCGAGCAGATGGCCGCCTACATCGGCGTCACCTTCCGCACCTACCAACGCCGCGCCCAGAAGGGGCGCCTCGAGGACGCCGAAGCCGCCAAGGTCGAGATGCTCGACTCCCTCCTGAACCTCGGCGTCCGCGTGCTCGGCGACGAAGCGGCGGCCCGCGACTGGCTCACGTCGCCGGTGCTCTCCCTGGAGGGCCGCAGACCGATCGAGCTGCTCGACACGCTCAAGGGCTACGAACGCGTCAAGAACAAGCTCCTCCAGATCGAGTACGGGACCTTCTGACTTGCGCGCCTGGCGCATCTACCCCCACACCGCCGCCTACGCCCAGGCGCCCACCTTCGACCCGCTCGACGGCGCGGGCGGCCGGGTCGCCAACCGCTGGAACGACGCGGGCGCCCCCATCGTCTACGCCGCCGCCACGCCGAGCCTCGCTGCCCTCGAGACGCTCGCCAACCTCTCCCACCCGGGGCAGTTCGGGGAACGCACCATCCTCGAGATCGGTCTCGCCGACGACGCCGAGGAGGTCGGCCTCGAACTGGTCCTCCGCCTGCGCGAGGACGCCCCGCGGGACGACCCCGAACGCGGCACGCGCGCGTTCGGCTCCGCCTGGCTGGCGGAGAAGCGCACGCTCGCCCTCCTCGTCCCCAGCTTCGTGATGCCGTTCGAACGCAACGTGCTCATCAACCCGCTTCACCCCAAGGCAGGCAGCCTCGCCGTGCTGCGCAGGGAGCGGCTGCGGCTGGATCAGCGGTTGTTGCGCGGCTAGCGGCGGCCGCCGCTCGCGTACGTCCGGCCCGGCGGGCCGGCGCCGGCATCGGCACGGCCCGGCCTCGGCTCACTCCGCGTCGTCGGCCTCCGGCGTGAAGCGGTAACCCACGCCCCACACGGTGTGGAAGTAGATGGGTTTGGCCGGGTCGGGCTCGAACCGGCGCCTTAGCCGCACCACGAAGTTGTCGACGGTGCGTGCGCTCGGGAAGGCGGCGCGGCCCCACACGGCGTCGAGGATGTCGTCGCGGCTGACCACCTGCCCCGCCCGCCGGGCCAGCAGCGCGAGGATCCCGGCCTCGCGCTGGCTCAGCTCGAGGGAGGTGCCGTCGGCGAGGCGAGCCGTCCAGGCGCGCAGGTCCACCACGTGACCGCCGAACGCCAGGCGGGCACCGGCGGCGCGTGGGGCACCGGCCCTGTCGAGGAGGCGGCGCACGCGGAGCAGGAACTCGGGCAGGTGGAACGGCTTGGCGAGGTAATCGTCCCCGCCCGACGCCAGCCCCTCGACCCGCTCCTCGGGCCGACCCTTGGCCGACAGGAACAGCACCGGCGTGTCGTCGCCCGCCGCGCGCCGCTCTCGGCAGAGGGAGTAGCCGTCCTGGTACGGCAGCATCACGTCGAGCACGACGAGGTCGGGGCGGTCGTCGCGCCAGGCGCTCGCGCCGGCGCGCCCGTCGCCGGCGTGTCGCACCTCATGACCCTCGGCCTCCAGGTTGTCCGTGAGGACGGAGACGAGCACCGCCTCGTCCTCGATGATGAGCACCCTGGCGCCGGCCACGCCGCCGCTCACGCGACCGCCCTCGCCGCGGCCCGTCGACGGCGCGCGGCCGGCGCGGCGACGAGCGGCACCAAGACGGTGACGACCGTGCCGCCGCCGACACGCCCCTCGAGCCGCACCCGACCGGCCATGGCCTCCACCGCCCGCCTCACCAGGTAGAGGCCGAGGCCCAGGCCCGGCGCCGTGCGCGTCAGCTCGTTCCCCACCCGGTAGAACCGGTCGAAGACGCTCGCCCGCTCGGCCTCGGGCACGCCGCTGCCCCTGTCCTCGACCCGCAGGCGCGCCCAGGCGCCGTGACGGTCGACGCTCACCTCCACGCGCTTGACGGGCCCGGGCGTGTACTTCACGGCGTTGTCGACCAGGTTCTCCACGACGGTGGCGACGTCGTCCGCCCGCGCCGCCACCGTGAGCGGACCCTCGGCCACCACCAGTTCGACCGCGGCGCCGCGCGCCTCGTAGGCCGGCGTGGCGCGGTCGAGCGCCGCTCTCACCAGGCGCGCCAGGTCGTGCGGCGCCGGCGCCGGCAGCGCCGCTCCGGCCTCCAGCCGAGCGGTGGCCAGGACCTGCTCGCCGGTGCGCTCGATGCGCTCCACCTCGAGGCTCATGGTGCGCAGGTAAGCCTGCACCTTCTCCGGTGGGAGCGCCCGCAGTTGCAGCGTCTCGACCAGCAGCCTCAGGGTGCTGACCGGCGTCTTGAACTCGTGCCCGACGGCGTCGAGGAAGTTGCGTTGCCTGCGCTTCAGCTCCCGCTCGAGCCGGAGGCTGCGGCCGATGATGAAGAGCCCCGCCATGACCACCAGCACGAAGAACGGACCCTCGAACGAGAACATCCGCACCACGCGGCGCTGCGAGCTCAGGAACGCCTCCATCCCGGTCGCGTCGACCTCGACACCGCCGCCGGGCGCCAGGCGCAGGTACGGCTCGCGCGCCAACGCCGCCGCCACCTCGTCGTCGGCCCCCAGCTCCAGGAGCGCGTCCAGCGTGGCGGCCTCGAGTTCGAGGCTCGCGAGCCTGCCCGCGCCGACCTCCGCCACGTAGCGGCTCATGAAGAAGAGCCACCACCCCATCTGAGCGGTCACGAACACGATGATGACCACGAACGCGGCGCGGGTGGCGGAGCGCGAGGTGAACGCGCCGCCCGTCACGACCGCGCGGCTCCCCTGCCGGCCGCCGCGAAGTACTCGCGCGTCTCCTCGTCGGGGCTCCACAGGAAGCAGCCCTTCGCACCGCGCGTCATCAGCGTCCGGTAGGTGTTCTTGATGACCTCGTCGGCGAGCCGCAGCGCGCGTGCAGGGTCGCGCCTGTGCATCCCCTTGAAGCCCCTGACGGTCGAGTCGTGGCGCGAGCGCGCGAAGGCGTCGGTGACGACGCGCCCGTCGCGCACGATCAGGTCCGGGCCGACCAAGACCCCGACGTGGTCGAGCTCGAGCCCCTGGCAGGTGTGGATGCATCCGACCTGCTCAACCGAGTTCGGCTTCAAGATCCACAAGCTGCCGTCGTCGCGCAGGTTCCATTGCGCCGCGAAGCCGTGCTCTGGGAACTCGATGTCGAACGCGGCGGCGTCGTCCTTGCTGCGCCAGTCCCAGCAGTAGCCCGCCACCATCCGCGCCCTGTTGTTCGCCACGTTCGCGTCGATCACGAGGTCCCTGAGCTCGGTGGGCGACCCGGTCACGACGAACTCGTAGTCCACGCCGCTCAGGTCGGTGTTGGCCGTCTCGCGCACCTGCAGCGTGTGGTCCACCCAGGCCAGGTAGCCGTCAGAGCCGTTGCAACGGAACTGCGACCCGAGGCGCCCGTACGTCACGCACGCACCGGCGCGCAGCGCCTGTTCCGCGATGGTCCTCACGCGCCCGATGTCCTTGAAGGTGACGCGCTGCGACTCGTCGATGAAGAAGACGCTCGCCTTGGAGGCGGCGATGATCTCCGCGATCTGGTTCTCGCCGCGGTTGCCGTACATGCCCGACTTCTCGTTGAGCCGGTGCGCCTCGTCCACCACGAGGACGTCGAAGGCGTCCGGCTCCACGTCGACGTACGCCCCCGAGCCCTTGAAGAGGTTGCCGATGCGGCCGCGCTTGAGGCTGCCCGCCAGCTTCGCGGCGTAGACCTCGCGCGGCGCGGCGTTGCGGGTCACGTACTGCGTCACGAGCTCGCGCTTCGTGAGTTCCACCAAGAGGTTCACGGCCACGACCGACTTGCCGGTCCCCGGTCCGCCCTCGACGACGTAGACCTGCTTCCGCCCCGCCTCGCCTTCGGCCGCGAGGCGCAGCGCCGTCTCGTAGACGAGCTTCTGGTCGTCGATGAGGTGGAACTCGCTGTTCCCCGCGAGAAGTCCCGCGAGGTGATCGGCGAGGGAGCGCGACGGGCGGATGCGGCCACCCTCGATCCGGTACATCAGCTCGCCGCAGTCGCCCTGGTGGACGTGGCGACGGATGAAGCGCTGCAACGCCTCGCGCTCGTGCTTGAGGAAGAGCGGCGCTCGGCCGACGTGGTCGGCGTAGAGCTCCCCCTTGAGCTCGGTGGCGCCGCAGTTATGAAGGTAGGCGCACGGCAGGAGCGCGACGTCCTCGTCCTGAACGGTCTCGTTGAAGTCCTCGAGCAACGCGGCGTACGTCCACGCCTGGTAGGACGGGTGCGGGAGCTCCCGGTCGGCGCCGCCCACGAACGCGACCACTACGCCGTCCATGGTCGTGCAGGCCGCGCGGTCCCACTGTTTGAGTTCGACGATCACGGCCGCCGGCCGCCGCTGCGGGGCCCTACCCAGGCCAGTGACGATGAAGTCGATGCGCTTGGAGGTCTGCGGGATCTTGAACTCGAGGGCCACGCCAGCGTCCTCGGGGATGATGCCGTCGTCCAGGACGTGCCGCATGTACTGGAGGGAGTTCTGCCACGACCTGATCTCTCGCGGGGAGACGCCACCATACCCCCGCTGCCGCAGTGCCGCCAGGATGCGGTCGGCGATCTCGCTGCTCTCGACGTGTCGGATGAACTCTCGCTTGGTTGCGGTGTAGACGAGCATGAGCGTTGCCAGGAGTGTACCCCCGCCCCGCGGCGGGGCGGGCGGCGGGCGTTACCCGGCGCGTACGGCGCGCGGGACGTG
>JACFNR010000011.1:0-21024 GCA_019454765.1 Trueperaceae bacterium
TCAACACACGGAACTAACTCGGAAGAGCGGCAATCAACAGTCTGGCAGAGAGGGAGGACGTCCGCGTGCTTCACACGCGCACCCTGGGTCAAGGCCTGGCGGCCGCCGTGCAGTTCCAGGAGGGCGAGGATCCCGATGCCCTCGTCGCCGCCATGACCGCCGCGGCGGAGGCGGCCCTCACGCTCGAGGTGACCCACGCCAGCCGCGACGCCGAGATCGGCGGGGTGGCGGTCCGGGAGGGCGACGCCATCGGCCTGGTCGACGGCACCCTGACGGTGGCCGCCGCCGACGTTGACGCCTGCCTCCTGGCGCTGCTCGAGGGGCGCGCCGACGACTTCGGCGTCGCCACGCTCTTCCACTCGACGGAGGTGGCGCCGGGGAGCGCCGCGGCGCTGGCGGCCGAGATAGGGGAGCGACACCCCGAGCTCGAGCTCGAGGTCCATCCGGGAGCCCCGGACCTCTACCCGTACGTGATGGTGCTCGAGTGACGCGCGCCCATGACTTCATGGGAGGTTCATTAAGACCTCGGGCCGTAGCGGTCATGAGGCGCCCACCCCGCCCGGTTTATCGTGCGGCATGAGCTTGGAAGGAGGCCAACCATGAAGCGTTCCACTCTCCTACTCGCGGCCGCCGCGGCGGCCGCGCTACTGCTGTCAGGTTGCAACATCACCATAGTGCCGCCGGGACCGCCGCCGGCGGACGCGACGCTCTCGCTCGGGACCGACGCCGTCGCCGTCTGGAGCGAGCCGCTCGCGCCCGGCACCAGCGTGGTCTTCAAGTTCACCGTCCCCACCGCCCAGGCGGGCGTCGTCTTCTTCGAGCTCGACCAGGACCTGCCCCTGACGCTGCGCCGGCCGACGGACTTCTCGGTCTTCGCGAGCAGCTCCAGCGACCGCTACTTCGCGCAGGGTAGCGGCGGCCTCGCCGCGACCGCCGCGGGCGAGTTCGACGAGCAGGGAATAGGCACCCTGACGGCGTGCCGCGGCAGCTGCGTGATCCTGCCGGGCGGCGCCGCCACGTACTACGCGCGCCTGACGAACGACCGCGGCACGACCGTTACGCCGGCCGTCTACTTCTTCCGCGACGTCGAGCAGGACGACAACGAGGAGAACGACGTCCGGGCCAAGGCCACGTACTTCGATCTCACCGACCCGCTCGGCGACCAAGGCACCATAGAGCGCCTCTACGACGTCGACTACTTCTACGTCGACCGGACCGGCTCGTTCACGTTCGCTACCGCCCCGGGCAACCCGGTGGACCTCAGGTTGCAGGCGTACGCCTCTAACGGGGCGCCCCTCGGCAGCCCGGTCCAGACCGGCACCGTCGCCGTGGTCGCCGGCGACTTCTTCAAGGTCTACTCCGCCAGCCTCCGCGCCGGCGCGCCGGCCACGAGCCAGTACACGCTGCTCCGAACGCCCTGAGGGCGGCGCGCCCACGAGCGCGCCGAGTTGACCGCAGCGCCGACGGCGCTCCCGGGCGGTTCTCACGTCTCCAACGCATGGGCCGGTAAACTCGGCCCATGCGTTCCCCTCTCCCGTCACGGCGCGCCGCGCGGGCGGCCGCCGCCTGCCTGGCGCTGCTGCTCGGCGCCGGCGCAGGCGCCCAGACGTGCAGCGCCGAACTGAGCGAGGCGCTTCCGACGCCGTCGGGCGGCGCGGTCGCCGAGGCGGCGCCGTCGGGCGTCGTGGCCGCGGCGCTCCTCAAGGAGGCCGTCGAGCTGGTCGAGCCGGCGCTGCCGCCGTTGCAGTACGACGCGGCGGTGCCCCTCGAGGCCACGGACCCCTACTACCAGACCGTCAAGTACCTGGCGGAGCGCAAGCTCCTGCCGGCGTCGTGGCGCGCCGAGGAACTCGACGCCAAGACCTGGGCCGCCATGCTCGACGCCTTCCTGGCGTGGTACCGCCTGCCGGCCTCGGGCGTCGACGCGCCGACCGACGGCGCGGACATGGTGGCGGACGTGAGCCGGGTCCTCGACCGCGTCTCGCGCGCCATCCGGCCCGCCGCGCTGCTCGCAACGGACCCGGCGGACAGCAGCCGCACCAGCTTCTGGGCCATCATCTGGAACTGGACGGTGTACCCGCGCCTCCTCGTCGTGCGCCCCGACGACGGCGCCTCCTCGCGGCCCGCCGACGCCCTGGCCTCGCTCTCCAACTGCGTCCGACACGTGACCGCCTACATCTCGGCGCCGGAGGAGACTGCCAAGCGCCTGTTCCTGTCGCACAACAGCTCGCGGATGTACGTCGTGGCCAGCCAGCCGGGCAAGAACGGCTTCTGGCCGTACGAGGTGCCCGCCGGCGCGGAGCTGGCGGCCTTCGGGTTCGAGCTGCCGGACCTCAGCAGCGTGAGGCTCTACGCCGCCGTGTTCGACGGCCCGGAGGTCGGGTTCGGCACCCTGCTCGGGCTCTTCTGGCGCGTGCGCACCAACGTGGCGCCCACGGCGCTGATGGGCTACCTGAGCACCCCGGACTGAACGCCCCCGCGTCGCCCGCCGCTCGCGCCGCGATGTCAGGCGCGGCCTCGCACCCGGTCGAGGTCGTCGCGCATGGCCTTCGCCGCCGCCCGCGCCGCCGCGGCCACCTCGCGGAGGCTGCCGGCGTCCGCGGCGGCGGGCGGGTAGCTGAGCCCCCGGCTGGCGTTCACCACCGCCCCCCAGCCGTTCGCGTCGAACGCGTGGGCCACGTCGGCCGCGCCGGCCCCCTGGGCGCCGTAGCCCGGGACGAGCAGCAGGCTGCGGGGCGACCTGGCCCGCAGGTCGCGGATGGCGCCGGGGTTGGTGGCGCCCGCCACGATCCCCAGGCTCGAGTAGCCGTGAGAGTCGGCGGGCAGCGAGGCGGCCCGCGCCGCCAGCGCGTCGGCGAGACGGGTGTAGAGGGCGCCGCCGCCCTCCAGCCTCAGCTCCTGGAGGTCGCCGCTCCCCGGGTTGGAGGTGCGCACGAGCACGAACAGCCCGGCGCCGCTCGATTCCGCCGCCGCGATGAACGGCTCGAGCGTGTCGAGCCCCAGGTACGGGTTGACGGTGAGCGCGTCCGCCGCCAGTTCGGCGCCCGCCCCGCCCCTGGTCGCGAGCGGCGCGAGGTAGGCGCGCGCGTAGGCCTCGGCGGTGGTGCCGATGTCGCCGCGCTTGGCGTCGAGGATCACCGGTAACCCCAGCGAGCGGGCGTGCGCCATGACCCCCGCGAGCGCCTCGAGGCCCGGCAGGCCCAGCGCCTCGAAGAAGGCCACCTGCGGCTTGCAGCAGGCCACGAGGTCGTGGGTGGCGTCCATGACGGCCGTGAGGTAGCGCGCCACCGCCAGGGCGGCGGCGCGCGGGTCGGCGGCGTGCCCGGCCGTCAGCGGGTGCGCCTCCGGCCGCGGGTCGAGGCCGAGGCAGACGACGGAGCCGGCGGCCGCCGAGCGCGCCGCCAGCCGCGTCGCGAACGGTTCGGCCGGCGCTCCTTCGCTCATCCGCGCCGCCGCGGCGCTCAGGCCTGCGCGGCCTGGTCGCGGCCGTGACAGTGCTTGTACTTCTTGCCGCTCCCGCACGGGCAGGGGTCGTTGCGGCCGACCTTCTCGCCGGCGCGGATGGGGGAGGTGGGGCCGCTGCCCCGGGCCGGCCCCGCTGCGGCGCCGCGCGCCGCGCCGGCGGCCGCCACCCCCGTGGCGCCCGCCGCGCTGTACTGCACTGGCGCCTGCCGCTGCGGCCGGCGCTCCAGGCGCTGGTCGACGTTGACCTGCACGCGGAACAGCAGCTTGGCGACGTTGAGGCGGATGTTGGCGTTCATCTCCTCGAACAGGTTGTAGCCCTCGAAGGCGTACTCCTGGAGGGGGTTGCGTTGCCCGTAGCCGCGCAGGCCGATGCCTTGGCGCAGCACGTCCATGTTGTGGAGGTGCTCCTTCCAGTGCTGGTCGACCACCTGCAACACGATGAACCGCTCGAGCTCGCGCAGGAGCGGGGCGCCCAGCTCCTCCTCGCGGGCCTGGTACGCCGCCTCCATCTTCTCGACGAGTTCGTCGGTGACGTCGTCGGGTTGCTTGTCGCGGTACGGCTCGAAGTCCACCGTCTCGAAGACGGGCACCGCGTCGGCGAGGGAGGTGCGCAGCGCCCCCACGTCGCGCTCCTCCGGCTCGATCTGGGGGTTCAGGTAGCGCTGCACCTGCGCGTCGACGTAGCTGGCGATCATCTCCTGGACCTCGTCGGACATGTCGTTGCCGAGGAGCACCTCGCGGCGCTGGGCGTAGATGACCTCGCGCTGCTTGCTCATGACGTTGTCGTACTCGAGGAGCTGCTTGCGGATGCCGAAGTTGCGGTCCTCGACGCGCTTCTGGGCGCGTTCGATGGCGCCCGTCACCATGCGCGCCTCGATGGGCTGGCTGTCGTCCATGCCGAGCCGGTCCATCATGCCGAGGACGCGTTCGTTGGCGAAGAGGCGCATCAGGTCGTCCTCGAACGAGACGTAGAAGCGGCTCGAGCCCGGGTCGCCCTGGCGGCCGGCGCGGCCCCTCAACTGGTTGTCGATGCGGCGCGACTCGTGGCGCTCCGTGCCGATGATGTGGAGCCCGCCGAGGCCCACCACGGTCACGTGATCGGTCTCGGCGTCGTCGCGCAGCTTCTCGAGGCGCGGGATTATCTCGGGGCTCAGTCCCTCCAGCTTGGCGAGGGCGGCGCGCGCCTCCTCGGGCTTGCGCATCATGATGGCCTTGATGAAGAGTTCCGTGTCGGAGTCGTAGCGGTCGAACCCTTCGCGCTCGATCAGCTGGCGGGCGAGCCACTCGGGGTTGCCGCCGAGCACGATGTCGGTGCCACGGCCCGCCATGTTGGTGCTGATGGTGACGGCGCCGGAGCGGCCGGCTTGGGCCACGATCTCCGCCTCGCGACCGTGGTACTTCGCGTTCAAGACCTCGTGCTCGACGCCGCGCCGCTTCAGCATCTTGGAGAGGCGCTCGGAGGCCTCGATGGTCACGGTGCCGACGAGCACGGGCTGGCCGGTGGCGTGCACCTCGACGATCTCGTCGACCACGGCCGAGAACTTGCCCTCGACCGTCCGGTAGATGATGTCCTCCTCGTCGCGGCGGATGACGGGCTTGTTGGTGGGGATGACCAGGACGTCGGTGGCGTAGATCTCCTGGAACTCCTTCTCCTCCGTCTTGGCCGTGCCCGTCATGCCCGCGATCTTGTTGTAGAGCTTGAAGAAGTTCTGGTACGTGATGGTGGCGAGCGTCTGGTTCTCGCGCTCGATCTTCACGCCCTCCTTGGCCTCGATGGCCTGATGCAGCCCCTCGCCGAAGCGCCGGCCCGGCATGAGGCGGCCCGTGAACTCGTCGACGATGACGATCTGGCCGTTCTCGTCCTTCACGTACTGCTGGTCGAGGTGGTAGTGCTCGGCGGCCCTGAGCGCCTGCCTGAGCATGTGGCCCGTCTCCATGTTCTCGGGGCTGAAGATGTTGTCGATGCCGATGAGCTTCTCGGCCTTGGCGATGCCCTGCTCCGTGAGGTGGATGTCCTTCGACTTCGCGTCGGCGGAGTAGTCGCCCGTCGCCGGCTTCTCGCCCTCGGACGGCTCGCCGCGCTCGAGCTGGGTGGCGATCTTGGCCATGGTGTAGTACTTGTCGGTCGCCAGCTCGGCGGGGCCCGAGATGATCAGCGGCGTGCGCGCCTCGTCGATGAGGATGGAGTCGACCTCGTCGATGATGGCGTAGTTGAGGGGCGTGTCCTCGCGCAGCACCAGCTGGTCGGGGCGGAAGGCCATGTTGTCGCGCAGGTAGTCGAAGCCGAGCTCCGAGTTCGTGATGTAGGTGATGTCGTTGCGGTAGGCGTCGCGGCGGGCGGCGCCGTCGGTGTCGTGCTGGATGACGCCGACCTTGAGGCCGAGGCCGCGGTAGACGGGCCCCATCCACTCGGCGCCCGTGCGCGCGAGGTAGTCGTTGGTGGTGACGAGGTGGGTGCCCTTGCCAGAGAGGGCGTTGAGGGCCAGCGCCAGCGTGGCCACGAGGGTCTTGCCCTCGCCGGTCTTCATCTCGGCGATGCGGCCGCTATGGAGCGCGGCGCCGCCCACGAACTGCACGTCGTAGTGCCTCAGGCCGAGGTAGCGCTTGGCAGACTCGCGCGTGAGCGCGAACGCCTCGGGCAGGAGCGCGTCCAGGCTCTCGCCGCCCTCGGCGTGGCGGCGCCGCAGCGCCGCGTAGGCCGCGGCCAGGTCGGCGACCTGCTCCGTCCGTTCCTCGAGGGCGTTGGCGGCCCGCACGGCCTCCAACTGGATGCGCTTCACCTCGCGGTCGTTGTTGTCGAAGAGCTTCTGAACGAATCCGAGCATCTGTAACAGGACCTTTCCGCGCAGGCGCGGTAGGCGCCCGGGGGCCCGGCCTACCGCCGGGGCGCGCCGGGTCCGTCGCGGCGTGCCGCGGTGACCCGCGCGCCGCGGTGGCCCGCAGCGCCGGCTGCGGAGTCAACAGCGCACTCTAGCATGGCGCCCGTGGGCCTCCGAGCAGCCTGCCCGACGCATGGGGGCGGCGCGCCGGGGCCGGGCTCGCGCCGGCTAGAGGGGAACGCGCACGAAGGTCAGGGAGTTGGTGCCGTAACGCTTGCGCCTTACCTCGGCTCCCGCCAAGGCGGGCGGTAACCCCGGCCCCGCGAGGTCGCTCGGGTGCTGCAAGACGTAGAGGCCTCCCGGGCGCGCGGCGCCCGACGCCAACACGCCCGCGAAGGTGGCCCGGAGGTCGGTGGGGTAGGGCGGCGCGGCGGTGACGACGTCGAAGGTCCCCGGGTGGGAGGCGGCGAAGCTCAGGGCGTCGGCGGCGTGCACCTCCACGGCCAGGCCGAGGCCGGCGGCGTTCTCGGCGATCACCCGGCAGGCGGCGCGCGACAGGTCGACGCAGACGGCGGTCCAGCCGCGGCTGGCCGCCTCCAGTCCCATGGCGCCGGTGCCCGCGAACAGGTCGAGGAAACGCCCGCGCGGTTCGAACGCGATGACGTCGAAGAGCGCCTCGCGGAGGCGAGCCGGGCTGGGCCTGGTGCCGCGGGCCGG
This sequence comes from Trueperaceae bacterium, assembly GCA_019454765.1. Lineage (NCBI taxonomy): Bacteria > Thermotogati > Deinococcota > Deinococci > Trueperales > Trueperaceae > Trueperaceae bacterium. The sequence continues at coordinate 7,002 of JACFNR010000011.1, forward strand.
CACCTTCAGGAGGCGCCCCTTGGCGCTCCCGCCGATGATGCGCGGGCTTGACATGGCCGGAGCATAACCGCGGCGGCCCGGCCTGGCGGCGAGGGGCCGGTCGCCGCCGGGCGCGCTAGACTGATGGGTCGTGATACGCAACCTCGAGCCCGACGAACTAGCGTGGTTCATGCGCCAGGCGCTGGCGTTCGTGGGGCACCCGGACCCGGGCGGGTTGTCGCTGCGCGTCAACTCGCAACTGCGCGACGCCGTGGCTGACGCCGCCCACTGTCTCGTGGCGGCGCCCAGCGCGGGCGCCCCCACGGCGGGGTTGTACGTCGTCAAGAAGGGCGGCGGCTACGCCGCGCTCGAGCTCGAGTTCCGCAGCGCTTGGCATCACGACGACCCGGGCGCGTTGCGGGCGTTGGTCGACGGGCTCGTGGAGCGCGAGGGGGCCGAGGCGGCGACGCTGGTGCTCCACCTGCATGGCGCCGAGCGGGCGCGGGAGCTGGCGGCGCTCTTGGCGCCGTCGGGCTTCGTGAGAGACGACCTCAGGCGGCTGCGGTTCGAGCTGACGGACGTGCCGCCCCTGGGACGGCCGCTCGTCCTGGAGGCGTGGCAGCCGGACACGGAGGGCGCCTTCCGGGAGCTGCACCGGGACTGCGAGGGCGCCGAGGTCAGCGACGCCGGCTGGTCGTACCTCAAGCGCGGCGGCGGCCCCTTCCAACCCGACCTCTGGTTCGCAGCCCGGGAGGCGCTCGACCGGCCCACCGTCGGTTACGCCTTCGCGAGCTCCGCCACCCGCGAGATCGACTCCACCTACCAGCTCAGCGGGGTGGGGGTGCGCCAGCGCTACAGGGGCGACAGCGAGATGTTGCGGCGCCTGGTCGTCACCACGCTGCAGGAGCTGTCGTTCCGCAGCCCCGTCGGGGCGGTGGACACGGTGCTCGGCTCCGCCGACCCCAAGCTGATCGCCATCATGCGCTCGCTCGGCTTCGTGACGGTGGAGGAGACCCCCGCGCTGGTGATGCGGCCGCGCTGACGTGGCGGCCGGGCTCGCGCGGTGCCCGCCGCGTATCATGAACCCATGAACCTGCTGTTGCGGTGGGCGCTGTCGACGTTGGCGTTGTGGGTCACCGTGAACCTGGGGGTCGGGCTGACGCTGCCCGCCGGGGGGTTGGCGCCGTTGCTGGTGACCGCGGCGGTCATCGCCCTCGTGAACGCCGTGGTTCGGCCGGTGATGATACTCCTCACCTTGCCGCTGACGGTCGTGACCTTCGGGCTCTTCTTGTTGGTGGTCAACGGCCTGGCGCTGGCCGTGGCCGCGGCCGTCACGCCGCTTCAGGTCTCGGGGTTCGGTGGCGCCGTCGTGGGCGCCCTGGTGTTGAGCGTCTTGAACATGCTGTTGACGCGCGCGTTCGAACCGCGCGGTTCGGGGCGCTAGCGCCCGGCTTGGCTTGCAGCCGGCCCGGCGTCAGGGGTGGCCACCGTGGTTCGGCAGGTAGCGCTCCCAGATCGGGTCGATGTCGGGTAGCACGCCGTAGGCGCTCGAGAACATGAAGCGCGGCGCGAACGGGCGTCGCAGCAGGTGAAGGTTCGCCTCCTCCGGCGTGCGGTCGCGTTTCTTGGCGTTGCAGGCCTTGCAGCACGCCACGACGTTCTCCCAGTTCGTCGGTCCGCCCCGGCTGCGCGGCAACACGTGATCGAGGGTCAGGTCGAACGTGTGCCGCGCGCAGTACTGGCAGGTGTGATCGTCGCGCCGGAACACGTTCTTGCGGTTGAAAGCCACCCGCTGCCTGAACGGCCCCCTGACGAACCGCCGCAGCTTGATGACGCTTGGCACCGGGAACAGCGCGTTGGGCGAGCGGAGGACGGCGCCCGAATCCTCCACGCGGTCGGCGACCTCGTGCATCAGGAGCGCCACGGCGCGCTTGACCGAGCAGACGTGTAACGGTTCGAAGGAGGCGTTGAGGATCAGCACCCGCGCCCCGTTCAGGTTGGTGAGCGGCCGCACGTCGCCCTGGCCGGCGCCGCCGGCGTGGCCGGCCTGGTCGGCGGTCGTGGCCGCGGCGGGGCGACCGGGTTCACCCTGCGGCCTTGGGTGGGCCGCGGCGGCGGTCAAGGGATCGGGGTGAGCGGCGGCGGGGTCCTCCGGTCGGCGTGGCGTTGGCGGCAGTATAGCAGCCGCCCGTGCGCGCTCCGGCGGCGGGGCGCCGGGCGGCGGCTCAGGCGCCCTCGAGCGCCAGCTCGACCAGGCGCCCGACCAGGGCGCCGAACTCGAGGCCGGCGGCGCCCCACAGGCGCGGGTACATGCTGTGGCGAGTGAAGCCCGGCATGGTGTTTATCTCGTTCACGAGGAGCCTGCCCTCGCGCTCAAGGTAGAAGAAGTCGACCCGCGCCAGGCCGCGCGCGTCGACGGCCCGGAAGGCCGTGAGCGCCATGGCGGCGGCCGCGTCCGCGACGTCGCGGGGGACGGCTGCGGGGATGCGGAGTTCGGCGCGGCCGTCCGTGTACTTCGTGGCGTAGTCGTAGTAGTCCGTGTCGTACGTGATCTCGCCGACCGGACTCGCCTCGGGCGCCTCGTTGCCGAGGACCGCCACCTCGAGCTCGCGCGCCGCGTCCGCGGCGGCCTCCACGATGACGCGTCGGTCGTGCGCGAAGGCGGTGTCGAGGGCGGCGGCCAGCGCCGCTTGGTCGGTCACCCGGCTGATGCCGATGCTCGAACCGAGGTTGGCGGGCTTGACGAACAAGCGGGGACCGAGGGGAGCGAGGCGCGCGGCGACGGCGCCTGGGTCGCTCGTCCAGTCGTGGCGCGTGACGGCGAGGTAGGCGACCTGCGGCAGCGCGTGGGCGCCGAAGACCGCCTTCATGGTGAGCTTGTCCATGCCCACCGCGCTCCCGAGCACCCCCGATCCGACGTAGGGGAGGCCGATCACGTCCAGCAGACCCTGCACCCTGCCGTCCTCGCCGTACGGTCCGTGCAGGAGGGGGAAGACGACGTCGTAGGCGCGGGGGAGGGCGGCCAGCGTGGCCGCGTCATCGGTTGCCGCCTGTCGGTCGTCCCCGCCCGCCACCGTCGGCGGCGGCGAGGACAGCGCCGCCGCCGACGCGGCCGGCGACAGTAGCCTGCCGTCGCGCCCGACGACGAGGGGGGTGATGTCGAGGTCGCGGGCGGCGGCCAGCACCGAGCGGGCCGACGCCAGGCTGACCGCGTGTTCCGCCGAGCGCCCGCCGCAGAGCAGCAAGACGCGCGGGGCGCTCCTCACCACGGCCACCGAACCGCCGTCAACATGTGTAAGTTACACATCATGGGTAGCCTACTGCCGCCGGGCGTAGAGCGCAAGCGCGCCGAGCCGCGCGCCGCCCGCTAGCGGAACGGGGGCGTCAACCGCGCCAGCCCGGCTCCCGACGCTCAAGGAACGCCCGCACCCCCTCGGCCAGCTCGGGGCCCGTCCTAGCGGCCACGTTGAGGTCGACGGCCCGCTCCAGCGCCTCCGGCAGCGGCAGGCCGCCCGCCGTCAGGAAGAGCCGCTTCGTGAGGGCGAGCGACCCGGGGGCGTTGCGCGCCAACGCCAGCGCCCGCCCACACGCGGCCTCCAAGACCCGGTCGTCGTCGACCACCTCGTTGACCAGGCCCATCCCGAGCGCCTCGTCCGCGCCCACGAGCCGGGCGCTGAGCAGGAGGTCGCGCGCGTGCTTCTCCCCGACCTGCCTGAGCAGGAGCGCGCCGACGAGCGCGGCGACGAAGCCGATGCGCGCCTCCGTGTAGCCGATCCGCGCCCCGCGCCCCATGACCGCCAGGTCGCACGCCGACACGAGGCCGGCGCCGCCCGCCACCGCCGGGCCGTTCACGGCCGCCACCACCGGCTTCGGCGCCGACATGAGCGCCAAGAACAGCTCCGCGAGCGCCTCCGAGTCGGCGCGGTGGGCCGCCTCGTCCATGCTCAGCGTCGCTTCCAGCTCGGTGAGGTCCAGGCCGGCACAGAACGCCGAGCCGGCGCCGGTGAGCACGAGCGCCCGCACCGCCGGGTCGGTCATCGCAGCACCCAACGTCGCGGCAAGCTCCTCGCGGAGGGCGCGCGACAGGGCGTTGCGGTGCTCCGGTCGCGCCAACGTGACGACGAGCACGCTGCCGCGAAGCTCCGTCGTGAGACCGTGCGCTCGAACCGTCATGCCCGATGATACCGACCCGGCCGGAGTGAGACGAGGTGCGAACTTCCGGACTGCCGCTCCGCGCCCCGCGCGGGTAGGCTGGGGGCGCCGCCACGCGTGGCAGTACGGAGGCGCCCTTGAAGCTCCACCCACCCGGCCGTCCCTCGACCCTTGCCGCCCTCGCGCTGATGCTCCTGGCGCTGTTGCCCGCCTGCGCACCCGGTGCCGCGGTCCTGTCCCCGCCCACCTTCCAGCTGGACGCCGCCCGCTCCGGCTTCGTGAGCATCGACCCGCCCGGCGTCGGCGATGGCGCGGCTCTCTTCCGGCTCGCCCTGACCGTCGGGAACCCCAACCCGGTGGCGGTGCGACTGGCCGGGCTGGACGGCGACCTGTTCCTGCGGGAGACGCGCGCCGCCTCCACCTCATTCCGTGGCGGCATCGACCTGCCGGCCAACGCCAGCGCCCCGCTGATCCTCGACGTCAAGGTGCCGCTCGGCGCCGCGCCGCTCCTGCTCGACGCCATCGGCAACTACGTGGCCGGCAACGCCGTGCCCTACCGCTTCGACGCGGCCGTGACGGTCGACGTCTTCGGGGCGCCGCAGCGCTTCCCCGCGTTCACGTTGGCGCGCGGCGAGCTCACGGGCGGCGCGGGCCTGGCGGCCCCCCGCCTCACGCTCACGGGCTCGGAACTACGCTTCGAGGCGTTGAACCGAGTCGTCGTCGCGCTGACGGCGGAGCTCGCCAACCCCGGCATCATCGGCTACCTGGTCGAGGTCCCGCGCCTCGTGTTGGGAGTGGGCGGCGCCGAGGCGGCCACCGCCGCGCTGGCGCAGGTCGGCGTTGCCGCCGGCGGGCGGTCCGAGGTGACGCTCACCTTCCGCTTCGACCCGACGGCGCTTGGTGCGGCCCTGGTGGCCCAGGTGCAGGCGGCGTCCGCCGGCGTCGGCGGCCTGAGCGTCCAGTTGGCCGGCGCCTGGCGGTTGGAGGCGCCGGGCATCGTGACCACCGCCCTGGAACCGACCACGCTCCTCCGCGACGTCCTGCGCTAGGCGCCGGTGGGGACCACGGGGCCGGGGCGAGGCTCGGCTGCCGGGGCGAGCCTCAACCGCCGGGCGCGCCCCCGTCCCGGCCTCCGCCCGGGCGCCGGGCCAGCCGCGCCAACGGCGCGGGCAGCCACCAGTTCCAGCGACCGGCGAGCGTCATGACCGACGGCACGAGCGCGAGGCGGACCAGCGTGGCGTCGAGCACGATCGCGACGGTCAGGCCGAGCCCTAGCGTGCGGATGAGCTCGACGTGCGAGAAGAGCAGCAGGGCGAACACGGTCACCATGACGGCGGCGGCGCTGGTTATCACGCCCCCCGTCGAGGACAAGGCCGTGGCGACCGCGTCGTGATCCGACATGCCGCGCTCGTGGCCCTCGTGGATGCGCGCCACGAGGAACACCTCGTAGTCCATGCTCAGCCCGAACACGATCGCGAAGATGAACAGGGGCGCCGACGTGTCGATGTAGCCGAGGACGCCGCCCACGCCGAGCAGCCTGGCGACGACGCCGTCCTGGAGCACCAGCGTCAGGGCCCCGAAGGTCGCTCCCACCGTCAGCGCGTTCAGGAGCACGGCCTTCAGCGGGATGAGCAGCGAACGGAACGCCCAGCCGAGCAGGAGCGCCGTCACCAGCCCCACGAGCCCGAGCGCCAGCGGGAAGTACTCGTACAGGGCGCGCGTCCACTCCGTCCCCTGCACGTACACGCCGCCAACGCGCGCCTCGAGCCCGGCGGTCGCCAGGGCGCGCTCGATGCCGTGGTACAGCTCGGCGCCGGCCGCCGGCGTGAGCGCCCCCTCCGGCACCACCCGCGCCAGCGCGTAGCGTCCGTCGCGGCTGATGGTGGCGCGGGCCAGGGGCGCGATCTCGCTCCGTAGCGCCAGGTCCGCGCTCGCGTAGTACTGGTAGAGGAACAGCTTGGGGATGCTCTCCAGCGCCATGGGGGACGACACGCCCGCCACCCTGTCGAGGGCGCGGAGCTCGGAGGTCAGGAGCGACACCTTCCGCACGTTCTCCGGACGGTAGAAGCCGGCAGGACCCAGGTCGACGAGGACGTCGAACGGGTTCAGGAGCCCCTCGAGGCCGAGCCCCTCGAGCGCCGTGAGGGTGCGGCGCGCGTCCGTGGCGGCCGTGAGGCCGCGGGCGCCCGGATCGGCCACCTGCATGCGCAGCGACGGCAGCGCCAGCAGCACGAGCACGCCCACCCCCACCACGCTCCAGAGCCACGGCCGCCGCATGATGGCCAGGGCCCGGGCCCGCCAGAACGCCCGCGAGCGCAGGCCCGGCTCGCGCTTGGTGACCCGCAACCAGTTGACGCGGTGCCCGAGGAGCGCCAGCGACGCCGGCACGGCCGTCACCGCCACGAGCACGCTCACGCTGAGCACCACCATCGTCCCGACGCCGATGGAGCGGATGAACGCCACCGGCGGCACGAGCAGGGCGGCCAGCGCGACCAGCACGGTCAGGCCGCTGAACGTGACGGCCTTGCCGGCCGTGGCGGCAGCGCGCGCCGCCGCGAGGCGGGAGTCGAAGGTGCTGCGCAGCTCCTCGCGGTAGCGGTTCACGATCAGGAGCGCGTAGTCGATGCCCGTGGCCAGCCCGAGCATCGTGACGATCGTCTCCGTGAACACGGCGAACTCCACGAAGTGACCGAGGAAGTAGAGCAGCCCCAACGACACGGAGATGGAGGTCACGGCGCTCAAGAGCGGCAGGAGCGACGCGACAACCGCGCCGAACGCGACGAGCAGGATGACGAGCGAGATGGGCAACCCGAAGACCTCGGCGCGGCGGGCGTCGCGCTGGCTGACCTGCTCCAGCTCGAGCACCGTGGCCGGCCCGCCCGACAGGTCGAAGCGGAGAGCCGGCGTGGCGGCGAACTCGCCGCGCACCCGTCGCGTCACGACCTTCCCCTCCGTCAGGTCCACCGTGTCGATGCCGATCAGCAACACCGACAGGTCGTTCGCCTCGTCCAGCAGGTTGAGGCCGCTCGAGGCGCGGTAGTCCCGGACGTACGTCACGCCGTCCAGGGCGAGGAGGCGCGTCGCCAGTGAGTCGAGTTCCTCGGCGTACTCGCTCGAGCCAGCCCTCACGCTCACCCCGTGCGCCACGGCGACCAACGTGGCCTCCTCCGGGTTGGCGAAGGCGGTCGCCAGCAACTCCTGGACGGCCGCGGCGTTCCCGTGGCGCGGCGCGTCGGGCTGTGCGCTCAGAACGGCGCCTACGCGCGCGCCGAACGGCAGCGAGGCGAGCGCCAACGCGAACCACGCTCCCAGCACCCAGCGGGGGTAGCGCGCGACGAGACCACCAAGCCGCGTGAACACCCGTTCCTCAGCTCGCCAGGAAAGTGTCGATCACCTGGCGAGCGCCCGTGTCCTTCGTGCGCGTCTCGCCGGCCACGTGCCCGTCGCGCAGGAAGACGATGCGCTCGGCCACCAGCGCCGCCGCCGGGTCGTGCGTGACCATCACCACCGTCCAACCGTGCTCGTCCACCCCGCGTCGCAGGAGCTCCAGGACCTCGGCGCCCGTCTTCGTGTCGAGGTTGCCCGTCGGTTCGTCGGCCAGCACCACCGCCGGGTCGTTGATCAGCGCCCGCGCCATGGCGACGCGCTGGCGTTGCCCGCCAGAGAGTTGCCGCGGGCGGTGCTCGAGGCGGTCGTCGATGCTCAGCTGGCGTGCCAGCACCGCGAGGCGACGACGGCCCTCGGCCAGCCGCCCCGCCACCTCGGCGGGCAGGAGGATGTTCTCGCTCGCGCTCAGGTTCGGGATCAGCTCGAACGACTGGAATATGAAGCCGAGCCGGTCGCGTCGCAGCCCGGTCAACTCGTCGTCGTCGAGTCCCGACGTCGAGCGGCCGGCGATCCTGACCTCGCCCGCGTCCGGCTGGTCGAGCAGCCCGAGCATGTGTAGCAGCGTGCTCTTGCCGCTGCCGCTCGGACCCATCACCGCCACGAACTCGCCCTCCCTCACCTCCAACGTCACGCCGTCGAGGGCGGGGATCACCTCGTCGCCGAGGCGGTACGTCTTGCGCAGGCCGTTGGCCTGCAGCGCGAAGGGCCTGTCAGACATGCTCACTCCAAGAGGCGAGGGCGCGCGTTGGCGCCATCCTCGCGGCCCGCCTGGCGGGCAACAGCGCGGCTACGAGGCCGATGACGGGCGAGGCGGCCAAGGCGAGCAGCGCCAGCGGCCACGGCACCCGCGGCGCGAGCACGAAGCCCGTGAGGGCACCGGCGCCGTTGGTGATGATGCGGGCCAGGAGCAGTCCGAAGCCCACGCCGATGAGCGCGCCGACGGTCGTGACGATGATGCCTTCGGCGGTGACCAGGGTCCGCACCCCGCGGCGGGTGAGCCCGATGGTGCGCAGGACCGCGATCTCGTGGCCGCGGCTCGCGAGGTTCATGCCGAGCGTGTTGGCGACGCCGAGCGCGGCCACGATGACGGCGATGAGCAGCAGCACGCGGGTGGTGGCGAACGCCTGGCTGGTGACGTCGAGGATGTAGCGCTTGTAGTCGGCGTTCTGCGTGATGTCGAGAGCAAGCTCGGGGAAGGCGGCCAACAGGCGCTCCTTGACGGCTGTCTGCGACTCGCCCGGGCTCACGACCACCACGAAGAGGTCGGGGTTGCCGCCCCCGAAACGCGCGATCTGATCGATGCTCCCCACCACCGCCTCGCCGCCCCCCGTGAAGTCCACGACGACGCCGCCCACGCGGAACGGCGCGAAGCCGTCCGAGGTGCGCAGCTCGATCTGGTCGCCCTTCTGGAAGCCGTAACGGTCGCGCATCGTGTTGGCCACCAGGACCTCCCCCGAGCGGAGGGTGTCGTAGCCGGTGCGATCGTCGCCCTGACCCGGCAGGTACTGGAAGCGGCCGAAGCCGCCGTCCGGGTCGAAGCGGGCCGGGTCGACGAGCACGAGCGCGACGGCCCGGCCCCGCGTGTCGCCGCCGGGCTGCAGGAAGCGCACGGCCGTGATCTTCACGCCGCTGGCGACGTCGACGCCGGGGACCGCCTGAGCGCGCGCGGCGAAGTCGTCGGGGAACGTCACGGGCGCCGTGACGAACAGGTCGCCCACCACCGTCGTCTCGACCCAGGACGATATGGCGTGGTTGGTGCTGCTCACCATGCTGCCGACGCCGATGACGAGCCCGGTGCCGACCACCACCGTACCGATGGCGACGCCGTTGCGAGCGGCGTTGCGGGCCGCGAAGCTGGCGCCGAGCTTGCCCGGGGCACCGAAGACGCGGGTGAGGGGGCTCCGCAGCGCGGCCGTTACCGGCGGCAGGACGTACGGCGCCGTCAGGGCGACTCCCAGGAAGAACATGCCGAGCGCCACGGTGGTGGCGTAGAGGGCGCTCAGGCCCGGCCAGGGCACGAGCGCCAGGGCGGTGCCGGCGACGACGAGGGCGAGGCCGATGACCGCGTGGCGCCGCCGCGGCGGCAGAGCGTTAGCCTGCAGCGACGCGATGGGAGAGGTCCTGCCGGCGTTGCGGGCGGGGATGATGCCCGCCACGAGCGCGGCGGCCACGCCCAGCGCGGAGGCGAGCAGGACGTTGCGCACGGGGAGCACGAGCGTGCGGAACTCGTAGCCGAGCGTCACGGCGTTCAGGTACGTGACGACGTAGGAGAGCACCACCCCTAGCAGCACCCCGCTCAGCACCCCGAAGGCGGCGAGGGCGAGCGCTTCGTAGAAGGCGAGGCGCATGGTCCCGCCGCGGGTCATGCAGACGGTCCGCAGCAGGGCGTACTCGCGTGAGCGCTCGACCACCGACGCCATGAAGGTGTTGTAGGCCAGGAAGGCGCCCAACGCCAGGAGCGTCGCCGCCAGGACGCTCAGCCCCGACTGAAGCGTCTGCACGATGCCGAAGGTGAAGTCGCCGCTGCCGGCGGGGAGCGTGACCGTGAAGCCGTCGCCCACGGTCGTCCTGAGACGGGCGGCCACTGCCTGCACGTCGTCCACGTCCCGCACGACCACCTCGACGTTCGAGACCCGCCCCGTGAGCGCGAGGACGTCCTGCAGGTCGGCGAGCGCCATCACGCCGACGCGCCCCCCGTTCGTGCTGGCGATCCCCACGCCGTCGTCGAGGAGCCCTGTCACGAGCAGCGGCACCTTGCCGGTCGCCGTAGTGAACTCGACGGTGTCGCCCACCGCGATGGCGCGCGAGCGGGCGAAGCCGTCGGCGATGGCGATGCCGCGCGAGCCCGCCGCTGGAAGGCTCCCCTCGGCCAGCTTGGCGGGGAGGTCGTCCTCGAAGCGCGTCAAGCGGCCCTGGATCTGGAAGCCGCTGTCGACGCCCGGGATCACGGACTTCTCGACGGTGCGCTCGCCGCGCGCGGGCTCGGCGCGCGTCTGCAGGACCGGTAGCGCCGCGGCGACGCCGGGGTCGGCGCGCACCTCGCTCAACAGGGGTTCCGCCTCGAAGACGGCGCGGCCACCCGCTCCGGGTGTGACGACCAGGTCGGCCTTGCCCGCCGCCGCCTGGAGGGCGCTGCGAAGGTTGGCCTCCACGTTGGCGCCCACCGACAGGGTCGTCAAGACGGCGGCTATCCCGAGCCCGATGCCGAGGGTGGTGGCGACGCTGCGCCAGGGGTGCCTGAGGAGGTTGCGGAGGGCGAGGCGCACCAGGGTGCTCACGGGGGCAAGTGTACTCGGCCGGCGGCCCTCGGCTTGGTGGGCCGCGGCGGCCACCGTGGTAGCGTCCAGCCGAGCAGGAGGGAGCTCGTGCACATCCTCTACGTCGCAGACGACCTCTACGAGGGGTTCGGTGGGCAGGCGCGCGCCACGCAGGGGCACCTGGCCGCGCTTGCCGCCAGGGGGCACGAGGTCACGGCCGTGGCCGGACGCGACGCGCACCCGTCGCAACCCCCGCCCGGCGTCACGCTCCTGCGGGTGCCGTCGTTCCGTCTCGGCTCGGCCCAGACCCGCATCGCCCTGCCGCTACTGTCCACGCTGCTGCCCGCCGTCGCCCGGGCCGACGTTCTGCAGGCGAACACGCCGGCCGTCCTCACCGCCGTCGCGCTGCTGCTGGCGCGGCGACGGGGCGTGCCGGTCGTCCTCGGCGTGCACACGCAGGTCGAGACGAGCACGCTGCAGCTGCCGATGGTCGCCGGGTTCGTGGCGCGCGGCCTGCGGGCCTGGTACCGCTGGCTCTTCTCTCGCGCCGACCTGCTCGTGGCGCCGACCGCGTTCGCCGCGGCCACCAGCCGTGACTTCACGAGCACGCCGGTCGAGGTGGTGTCGAACGGCGTCGACGTCGGCAGCTTCCCGGCGGGACCGCGCGCGGTCGGAGCGGAGCGCCTGCTCGTCTACGTCGGCCGCCTCTCCGCGGAGAAGCGGCCACGGGACCTGCTCGCGCTCATGCACGAGCTCCCCGGCCACTACCGGCTCGTGATGGCCGGCGCCGGCCCGCAGGCCGCCGAGCTGGCGCGCAGCGTGGAGGCGGAGGGGCTCTCCGGGCGCGTGCGGCTGGCCGGTTACGTCGGCGAGGCAGAGAAGCGCGAGTTGCTCGCGAGCGCCGACGCGTTCGTGATGCCGTCCCCCACGGAGCTGCAGAGCATCGCCACGTTGGAGGCCATGGCGGCGGGCTGCGCCGTCGTCGCCTTCGACCACCCCACCAGCGCCGTGCCGGGCCTGGTCCGCGAGGCGGGGGGCGGCGTGGTGGTGCCGCCGCGCGACGCCGCCTCTCAGGCCGCCGCCATCGAGGCCCTGTTGGCGGACGCCGACGAGCTCGCTGCCTGCCGCGCGCGGGCGCGCGCCTACGCGGTGGCCAACGACGTGGCGCGGAGCGCCGAGCGCCTCGAGCAGCTTTACGTCGGGCTCCTGAGCGAGGGGCGGGCGGCGTCGTGAGCTCGCCCGGCGTGGCCGGCCGCGTGATCGCGGTCACCGGGGCGGCGGGCGGGATCGGGCTGGCCACCACGCGCCGGCTGGTCGAGGCGGGCGCCGTCGTGCGCGCCTTGACTCGAACGGCGGCCGGCGCCGAGCGGCTGACGGCGGCCGGTGCCGACGTCGTCGTCGGCGACGTGGCCGATGAGCGGGTCCTGGCGGACCTGTTCGCAGGAGCGTCGTTCGGGCTGCACCTGGCCGCCTGGATGGGCGGCAAGGGCGGGGCCTCGGAGGCGCGGCGCGTCAACGTGGTCGGCGCACGCGCGGTGGTGGCGGCCGCTGCCGAGGCGAGCGTGCAGCGGCTCGTGCACGTGAGCAGCGTCGCCGTCTACGGGCCGACGCTGACGGGCGTGGTCGACGAGAGCCGCCAGCCGCGGGCCGTGGGCGATCCCTACGGCGACACCAAGCTGCAGGGCGAGGTCGCGGCGCGAGGCGCCGCCGAGGCCGCGGGGCTCGACCTCGTGACCCTCAGGCCCACGATGGTGTACGGCCCCGGGGTGTCGTCCTGGACGCTGGCGCCGCTGCGCGGCCTGGCGGCCGGCCTGCCGCTGACGCTGGGGCGCGGTGACGGTCTGCTGGACGCCGTCTACGTCGACGACGTGGCCCGCGCCCTCCACCTCGCGCTGGTGGCGGGTGCGACCGCCCGCGGTGGGACCTTCAACGTAACGGGTGCCGCCGTCACCTGGAACGAGTTCTTCGGCGCTTACGCCGCCATGCTTGGCCGCCCGCTGCGCCGCGTGCCCGCTGGGTTGGCGCGCGCCGCCGCGCGCTTCGCGGCGCTGGTGACGGCCCCGCTGGGGGACGCGCGCGTGGTGGGCGAGATGGTGGAGGTCATGCTGAGCACGGCGACCTTCAGCGGCGCGGCGGCCGAGCGCGACCTCGGTTACCGCGCCGAGGTCGACCTCGCCAAGGGCATGTGGGCCACCGCCCGGTGGTTGCGCGAGTCCGGCCGGCTCCCCGGGCCGCGCTCGGCCCTGGTGGTCGGGGCCGGCAGCGGGCTGGGGCTGGCGGTCACGGACGAGCTGGCGCGGCGCTACGTGCCGGTGGTCGCGGCCGACCTGCGGCCGCCGCCGACCGTTCCCGCCGGCGTCACGCCGCTCGAGGTGGACGTCCTGGACCCCGCCCGGCTGGCGGCCGCGGTCGAGCGCGTGGAGGCGGCGGGCCCCGGACCCGACGCCGTCGTCGTCACCGTTGGGGCGCTCAGGCCGGGCGCGCTCGAGTCGCAACCGCTCGACGACGTGCGCCTGCAGCTCGAGCTGAACGCGGTGGGGCCCTTGAACGTCGTGCGCGCCGTGGCGCCCGGCATGCGGACGCGCCGGCGCGGCCGGGTGGTGGCCGTGAGCTCGACCAACGGCCTCCTCGTCACGCCGTTCATGGGGGCCTACTCGGCGGGCAAGTTCGCGTTGGAGGCGTTGATGGACGCGCTGCGCCTCGAGCTGCGGCCGTTCGGCGTCGAGGTCGTGCTGGTCCAGCCGGGCGCCATGCGCACCCCGTTCGCCGCGCGCGCCAAGGAGCTCCTGGCCGAGGAGGCGCGGCGGAGCGGCCAACCGTGGGACGCCTACCTGCTGCGCCTGCGCGACTCCGACCTGTGGGGCGAACGCACGGCCGCCGACCCGGCCGCCGTCGCCCGCGTCGTCGTCGGCGCCGCGACGGGCGGGCGGGCCCCGGCGCGCATCAAGGGCACGCGAGAGGTTCCCCTCCTGCGCCTCTTCTCCTGCCTGCCCGACCGCGTCAAGGACCTCGTGTTCGAGGGACCCCTCGGGCTCAGGCGCCCCCGTCCTCGCCGTCGTCGGCCGTGACGTCGTCCGGGTCCGTCCCGGCCCGGTGGCGCCTCCCGGTCCCGTTCCCGGTCCCGGGGCCGGCGGCCGCCGCGACTGCCTCGCGGGCGGGGCGGCCGGGGCGGTCGCGGCGGCGCGTCAGGAGCAGCGAGGCGCAGAGCGGCCCAAGGACGAAGGCAGCGTAGAACGTCGTCAGGCGCC
>JACFNR010000011.1:21124-57530 GCA_019454765.1 Trueperaceae bacterium
AGCGAGGCGCAGAGCGGCCCAAGGACGAAGGCAGCGTAGAACGTCGTCAGGCGCCACAGCACCACCGGCGCCGCCACCGACCTGAGCCGCGAACCCGTGTCGAACGCGGCGAGGCCCAGCAGGAGCTCCATCACCCCCGACGCGCCCGGCGTGGGCACGAAGAACGACAGCAGCGTGATCATGGCCAGCAGCGCCAACACCTGCAGGAGCGGGGTGTCGGCCCCGTACATCGTGAGTAAGACCCAGAACAACGCGAAGTTGCTGAGCCACGCCGTCAGGTTGACGAGGTGCAGCCAGGCCCAGTCGACGAGAGGCAGGTCGCGGAACGCGGTGGCGCTGGCGCGGTAGTCGACGGCCATGCGCCTCAGGTGCGGGCGGAACCGCCGCAGGATGCGCCACCGCGTCAGGGCGTGGAGCCAACGCACGGCCGGGGCGGGGAAGCGCGCGAGGAGGACGGACACGGCCAGGGCAGCCGCGCCGGCCACCCCGGCGGTGACGGCGAGAAGCGGACCCAGGACCACGGGGGAGGCCAGTAGCAGGTAGCCGAGGCCCAGCAGGATCAGGACGCCGAGCGCCGCGAGGTCGAGCACGAAGAGCTGCACGGCCAGCGCCAGGCCGACGCCGGACGGCACGCCCACCTCACCGAGCGCCACCACCAGGAACGGCGCGCCGCCGGTGCCGGCGGGCGTCATGGCGGTCCCGAACACCTGCGCCACGTGGGCCACGAAGGCGTGCCACCAGCCGAGGCGCTGCCCCTGCGAGCGCGCGAGCAGCACGAGCTTCGCCACCGGCGCCAACCAGAGTGCCAGCAGGCAGGCGAGCGCCAGCGCGGCCAGCGCGGGCGTGAGCTCGGTCGGGGCGTAGAGCGCCGCCGAGAAGAGCTCCTCGCGCGTCGCCAGGTACAGCCCGCCGAGCCCCAGGCCGAGGCTCAGCAGCAGCAGCCACACGAGGCGCATCAGCGACTCCCGCCGCCACCGCCACCGAGCAGCTCGCGGGAGGTCCCCTCGAACGGGAGCCCGGCGACGTCGGGTTCGGATGGCGCCTCCCCACGAGCGACCGCCCGCAGATGGGCGGCGGCCCTCTCGGCCATGCCCGCGAAGTCGAGCGCCGCCGCTCGCGCCTTGGCCCCGGCCAGGAGCCCCGGCGTGTCGCGCCAGGCGGCCACGGCCGCGCCCAGCTCAGGCAGCGCCACGGCGCCGCCCACGCCGCGCGCCGCCAGGAACCTGACCACCGCCCGCTCGTTGAGGCCGGCGTACGCCGTGGCCAGCACGGGCCTGCCGACCGCCAACGCCTCCATCGTGCTGGCCGGTCCGGCCTTGCCCACGACCACGTCGGCGGCCGCCAGGAGGGTGGGCATCTCGGTCGTGAACCCGAACGGCAGCAGGGAACGGCGCCTCGCAGCGACCTCGTCCAAGCGCGCCTTCAGCTCGGCGTTGCGACCGGCGACCGCGATGAGGGTGGCGCCGGTGTCGAGGATCCGCTCCGCCACCGCTGTCGCCTCTCCCGCCAGGCCCTCCGCGCCGAGCGTGAGCAGCGCCGTGAAGCCGGTCGGCGGCAGGCCGTGCTCGGCGCGGGCGGCCGCCTGCGTCGGGGGGTTCAGGAAGCGCTGCCCGACCGGGTAGCCGACGACCGCGACGCGCTGGGGGCCCACCCCGAGCCGCACCAGGTCCTGCTTGGCCGCGACGCTCGGCGCCAGCACCCGCTCGCTGGCCGGTTCGGCCCAGAGCGCGCTGGCGTCGAACGGCTCGGTCGCGAAGATGACGACCGGCGCCTCGAGGCCGTGCCGCTCCCGCGCGAGCGCGAAGGCGGTGGCCAGCCAACCGTGGTTGGCGACGATCAGGTCCGGCCCGAGCTCGCCCAGGCGCCGCGCGAGCTCCGCCGCGAACGGCGCCAGCAGGCCCCGTTGCGAGAGGCGCGTCACGGCCGGGAGGGCGTCGGTGACGCGCTGGCCCAACCGCACGAGGCGTGGTCGGCGCAGGAGCGCCCGCCAGCCGGCCTTGTGGCGCCTGTCGAGCGCCGCGGCCCCGAACTCCGCCATCACGTCGCTCACCCGGGTGGTGAACTCGCCGGGGTGATGGCGGTGGAGGGCCTCCGCGAGGGCGGCGGCGGTGGCGACGTGCCCGCCGCCCGCCGCGATGGTGGCGAAGAAGACGCTGAGCGGCCGAGGCATCAGTCGCGCCCGTGGTCGGCGAGCCACGCCACCGTCGCGGCGACGCCGTCCTGCCACGAGACGCTCGGTTCGTAGCCGAGCTCGTCCCGCGCTTGTGCCGTGGAGAAGTGGACGTCGTTGAGCATGAGGCCGGCGCGGTAGCGCGTGACGGGCGGCTCGAGCGACGGCAGGAGCGCCCGCCACGTGGCCTCGACCCCCGACGCCAGCGCCCGCGTCGGCCTGCCGGGCAGGCTCAGGCGTGGCCCCTGCCGCCCCATGTCGTCGGCGATCACCCCGAACACCTCGCGCCAGCTGGGCATGCCGGCATCGGCGATGACGTAGACGTTGCCGGCCGCCCTCGGTTCGTGCAGCGCGAGGTACACGCCGTGAGCGAAGTTGGGGGCGTAGGCGGTGTTCAGGACGGCGGCCCCACCGCGAACGAGCGGCAAGGTCCCCTTGGCCACGGCCCGCGCCACTCGCCCGAAGGTCGGGTCGCGTCGGCCGAACGGCCACAGGCCCGGGCGGACGACCACGGCCTCCACGTGCTTGGCGCCGAGCACCAGGTCCTCGGCCAGGATCTTCGAGTAGGCGTAGGCGTTGCGGACGTTGTCGCGCGGCTGGGTGCGGGGGTCTGCGTCGCGGAAGCCCGAGTACCTGTGGACGGCCACGCTCGAGACGAACAGGAAACGGGCGCAGCCGGCGTTCTCCGCCTCGTGCAGGAGAGTGCGGGTGGCCACGACGTTGGTGCGGTAGAACGCGTCCCACGGCCCCCAATCGGCCACGCGGGCGGCGGCGTGCACCACGGCGTCGACCCCTTGGCATGCTCCGTGGACGCTGCCGTCGTCGGTCAGGTCGGCGCGCACGACCTCGAGGCGCCCGCCTTGCGTCAGGTGGGCCAGGGCCGCGTCGGAACCCCACGGCGTCACGAGCGCCCGGACCTCGTCGCCTCGCGCCAGCAGTTCCTCGGTGACGTGACTGCCGAGGAAGCCGTGAGCACCGGTCACCAGGACCTTCACGGTCGTCGCTCGACAGGGTTGGGCGTCTTGTGCATCGCCATGACGGTAGCAGGTGGCCGGTCAGTTGAGGAGCTGACCTGCGCGCGCCAGGACGGCGAGGTCGAGGGCGTACCCGATGGTCAGGTGAAGCAGCATCGGGTAGAGCACGGAGCGCCCGCGCACGGCCAGGACGGCGAACAGGACGGAGGCCGGCGCGGCCGAGATCACCTCGGCCAGCGGCTTGCCGAGGTGCACGAGCGTGGCCATCACCACGCTCAACCAGATGGCGGCGGTGGGGGAGGCGGCGCGCGTGGCGACGTCGAGGACGAAGCCGCGGTAGAAGGCCTCGAAGGCGAGGTAGTAGAGCGCGTAGACGGGGAGCCAGGCGGCGAGGCGCCAGACGCTCCCACCGAGCCAGGCGCCGGGCCACGGGTAGACGGCGGCGAGGGAGGCATCGGTGCTGGCCAGCGCCATGACCACGGCGGCGGGCACGAGGAGCGGGAGGGTCGCGGCGAGCCCGAAGCGCCAGTCGCCCACGCGCATCCCGGCGAGCGCGATGGGCCCTATCAGGAGCCGGTAGAGGACGGCGGGCACCAGGAGGAGCAGCACCGCGGCCCAGGCCACGCTGGCGAAGGCCGTGAGCGGGCCCTGCGGGGCGAGGCGGACGAGGGTCGGCCCGGGGGTGGCCAGGTACCAGAACGCCGTCTGCAGCACCAGGGAGGCGAGGAGCAGGAACCAGTACTTGCCCCGGTCACCGCGCGGGAAGAGCCCCCCGAGGTCGGCCCCGACCAGCCTCAGGGCCCTGATGGGGCTCATAGCTCCTTCTGCACCATGCGGTAGGTCTTGTAGTGCACCCCGCCCGCGGCCTCGATGGCGCGGTTGATCGCGTGGTTGTCCTCCAGCGTCCAGCCGCACTCGCCTCCCACGATCCCGAGGCGGTGAGCGCGCCGCACGGTCTCCTCGATGAGCACGAGGTCGAAGCCGTGGTTGCGGTGCTCCGGGAGCACGCCGAGGATGACGAGGCGGGCCTGCGTCATGATCTTCTTGCGACGCAACAGCGGCAAGATCCCGGTCACGAGCCGACCGTCGAAGCGGGCCAGGACCTGGTTGAGGTCGGGCACGGCGATGCTCACGGCCACCGGCTCGCCCTTGTACTCGAGGAACAGGGCCAGCTCTGGTTCCACGATCATCTTGAGCTCGTTGGCCATGTGGTCGATCTCGGCGTCGGTGAACGGCACGTTGCCCCAGTTCTTCTCCCACGCGGCGTGGTGGATGGACTGCAGCACCTTCACCTCGTCGTGGAACCTCTTGAGGTCGGCGGGCCTCACGACGGGCCGGTAACGTTCACGCGCCCGGGCGGTGAGGCGGGCGAGGCGCTCGGGTAGCCTGCCGGTGTTCTCGAAATGGTAGGAGTAGAGGTCCTTGACCTTGCGGTAGCCCGCGGCGGTGGCGAGCTCGAGGTAACCCGGGGGGTTCTGCGGCATCATCACGTACGGCTTCTCGTCGAACGCCTCGATCTGGAAGCCGGCGCCGTCGTTCATGGTCGGGTTCGCGGGACCACGCACCGCCTTGCGGCCGAGCGCGCGGGCCTCCGTCTCGACGGCCGTGAAGAGGGCGCCCGCCACGGCGGCGTCCTCGGCCTCGAAGAAGCCGAAGAAGGCGAGGTTGTCCCCCTCGTGGGTGGCGTTGTGGAGGTCGTCGTCGATGCACGCGATGCGCCCCACCACGCGCCCGCCGCGCCGCGCCAGGTAGTAGCTGGCGCGCGCGTGCTCGAAGAACGGGTTCTTCTTAGGGTCGAGCAGCTCGAACTGCGAGACGCGCAGGGGCGCCACCCAGTTCGGGTCGGAGGCGTACTTGCGGTACGGGTAGAGGACGAACTCCCTCGTCGCCCGGCGGGAGGCTACGCGTTCCACGCTGACCATGTGCGGTCAGATTACGCCGAACCGCCGCCCGACGTCCGCGAACGCGGCGATCAGCCGGTCCAGCTGCTCGGTGGTGTGGTTGGCGTTCACGCTCGTGCGGATGATCGAACGCCCCGCCGCCACGCCGGGCGGAAGGGCCGGGGTGGTGAAGACGCCGAGTTCCCACAGGGCGCGCCAGAACGCCATGGCGAGCTCGTCCGGCCCTATCAGCACCGGGACGATCGGGGTGCGGGAGCCGAGCGTGTCGAAGCCGAGGGCCGCCATGCCGCCTTGGAGCCGCTCGACGTTGCGCCAGAGCTGCTCGCGGTGCTCCGGCTCCGACTCCATGATGTTGAGGGCCTCGAGGGCGGCCGCCATCTGCATGGCCGGGAGCGCCGCGGTGAAGATGAACGGGCGCGCGTGGTGCTTGACGTAGCTGACCACCTCGCGGTCGGCGGCCATGAAGCCGCCCACGCTGGCGAAAGACTTCGAGAAGGTACCGACCACCACGTCGATCTCGTCCTCCAGGCCGAAGTGCTCGCCCGTGCCGCGACCGTGCGCGCCCAACACGCCGCTGGCGTGGGCATCGTCGACGATCAGGCGGGCCCCGTACCGCTTCTTGAGGCGGACGATCCCCGGGAGGTCGGCGATGTGGCCGCTCATCGAGAACACGCCGTCGGTGACGATGATCCTACCGCCGGGCTTGCCGGCGTCGGCCGCGAGCATCCGCTCGAGGTCGGCCAGGTCGCCATGTTCGAACTTGCGGAGGGTGGCGTAGGAGAGGCGCGCGGCGTCGTAGAGGGAAGCGTGGTTCTCGCGGTCGTAGTAGAGGATGTCGTGACGGCCAGCGAGCGCCGCTACGACCGACAGGCAGCCGAGGAAGCCGGCGCTGAACGTGAGGGCCGCCTCCTTGCGCAGGAAGCCGGCGAGGCGCGCCTCGAGCTCCTCGTGCAGGGTGAGGGTGCCGGTCAGGAAGCGCGAGCCGGTGCAGCTGGTGCCGAAGTCGTCGAGCGCGCGGCGGGCCGCCTCCTTGAGGCGCGGGTCCTGCGTCAGCCCGAGGTAGTCGTTCGAGCCAGTGATGATCATCTCGCGGCCGGCCACGCTCACGGTGCCGCCGTGCTGCGCCGCGATCGGCTTGAAGTACGGGTGCATGCCCGCGGCCGCGGCCTCGTCGGCCCGACGGAACTGGAAAGCCTTGGCGAAAGCGTCCTGCGCCTTCGCTACCGGCGCATCGACACTCTCGTTACGCGCTACCTCTGACAAGGGTCCCTCCATGGACGGCCGTGGGTGCGCGCATGGTAACACCGCGGCGGGCGCGCGCACCCGCAGTGGCGCCCACGCCAGCCTATAGCCGCCGAGGCCCCTTGGCAAGGCAGGCGGCGGCCCGGCGACCCTCGGCTGTGAACCAACCGTCACCCACCGCGGCGCCGGGCAGTTGGTAGAATCTGCGCGTGCTCAAGGCGCGACTCGTACGCCACGCCTCCGTTCCGCGGCGCGTAAGGCGCCCGAAGGGGTGACCTCCTTGCACCCGACCCTGTCTCCGGTCCGGACGCGGGCGGCGTCCGTGGCCGACGCGTCGCTCGTGCACGAACTCTACGCAGCGACCCCGGAGTACTTCGACATCATCTCGATCCCGGTGCCCACCGTCGCCGAGGTGAGCACCGACCTCGCCACCGCCGGCGCCGACCCGCGCCGCTTCGTCGAGCTGGTGCTCCTCGAGCCGGAGGCCGCCGGCCCGGGTTGCGACCTCGACCCCCACACCGGCGCGGCCGTGGTCGGCTACCTCGACTACAAGCTCGACTACCCGGCCGAGGGGGACGCCACGGTGAACCTCCTGCTGGTGCGGGCCGGCCTCCAGAGCCGCGGCGTGGGAAGCGCCTGCGTCCGGGACCTCGAAGGTCGGTTGCGCGGCCGCAGCGCGCGTCTCCTGGCCAGCATCTACGGCGAGAACCCACGAGCCAGGCGGTTCTGGGAGGGCCTCGGCTACCGCTTCGCGATAGACGCCCGCCCCCTGCTCGAGTGGTTCGCGAAGAGCCTGGCGTGAGGGGGTGAGCGGCCCCGACCTGAGCGTCGTCAGCGTCTCGTTGGGCTCCGCCACCCGCGACGCCGATCAGACGGTCGAGATCATGGGGCGGCGCGTTCACGTGCGGCGCGTCGGAACGGGTGGCGACCTGGCGAGGGCCGAGCGCCTCATCGGGGAACTGGACGGCACGGTGGACGCCATCGGCCTGGGCGGCATCGACCTCTACTTCGCCATCGGCGACAGGCGTTATTACGTGCGCGACGCGCTGCGACTGGCCCGGGCCGCCAAGTCCACGCCGGTGGTGTGCGGCGCGGGGCTCAAGAACACCCTGGAACGCGCCGCCATCCGTGCGCTGCGCCCCGAGCTCGACTGGCCGAGCCGCAAGGTCCTGATGGTCTCGGCCGTCGACCGCTTCGGCATGGCCGAGGAGCTGGCCGCGCAGGGCGCCGACGTGTTCTACGGCGACGTCGTCTTCGCGCTCGGGCTGCCCGTCCCCGTCCGCACCCTGCCAGGGTTGGTGCGGCTTGCCAGGACGCTACTGCCGGTTGTGACGCGGGTGCCGTTCAAGTGGCTCTACCCCACGGGCAGCGCCCAGGAGCGGCCGCCCAGCGACAAGTTCGCGCGCTACTACGACTGGGCCGAGGTGCTGGCCGGCGACTGGCACTTCATCAAGCGGTACGCGCCGCCCTCGCTGGCAGGCAAGACCATCCTCACGAACACGACCACGCTGGCCGACGTCGCCTTCCTGCGCGAGCGCGGCGCGGCGGCCCTCGTCACGACCACTCCGCGCTTCGACGGGCGGAGCGTCGGCACGAACCTCCTCGAGGCCGCGTTCGTGGCCATGGACGGCGCCACCGGCGAGCTCCCCGCGGGGCGGTACCAGCAGCTCATCGACGAGGCCGGCCTGACGCCCACGCGAGTGGACATCGGCTAGCCGCCCGGCGCCCGCTCCGCCGGGGGTCTTGGGCCCAGGTGGTAGAGTGAGCAGTCTTGAAGCCGCCGCGCAGCACGGGAGTTCGCGCCTGCCTTGCCCGAGTGCGCGGTGCGGCGAGTCGAAGGAGTCTAGATGATCAGCGTGACCGACTTGAGGAACGGCACCAAGGTCGAGATGGACGGCGGCCTCTGGGAGTGCGTCGACTACCAGCATCAGAAGATCGGGCGTGGTGGCGCCAAGATGGTCGCCAAGTTCCGGAACCTCGAGACCGGCTCCATCGTCGAGCGGTCGTTCAACGCCACCGAGAAGCTGCAGGACATCTTCATCGAGTACCGGGAGATGAGCTTCCTGTACGCCGACGGGGACCACTTCACCTTCATGGACCTGGAGACCTTCGACCAGCCGGTCCTGACGCGCGATCAGATAGGGGACGGCGCCCGCTTCCTGAAGGAGAACACCCAGGTGACCGTCGACTACTACGGCGGCAAGCCGCTCAAGGTCACGCTGCCGAACGTGGTGGCGCTCGAGATCGTGCAGACGGACCCCGGCGTCCGGGGTGACACGGTGTCGGGCGGCACGAAGCCCGCGAAGCTCGAATCCGGCGCGACAGTGAACGTCCCGCTGTTCATCGATCAGGGTGAGGTCATCCGCGTCGACACCCGCTCCGGCGACTACCTGGGGCGTGCGTGATGGACGTCAAGGAGATAAGGCGCCTGCTCGAAGCCTTGGCGGCCAGCGACGTGCGCGAGTTCAGCTACGACACGGGCGATTACAAGTTGAACGTCAAGCGCGGCGCCGAGCCCGTGACGGCGGTCGCGTACGCGCCCGTCGCGCCGCCGCAGGCGGCCGCTCCCGCGCCGGCGCAAGCCGTCGTCGACCCGGCGCCCGTCGCCGCACCGGCGCCGGCGCAACCGGCGGGTCCCGCCCTCGTCGACGTGCTGGCGCCCATCGTCGGCACCTTCTACGCCGCCCCCTCCCCGGACGCGCCGCCCTTCGTGCGCGTCGGCGACCGCGTCACCGCCGGCACCGTGCTCTGCATCATCGAGGCGATGAAGCTCATGAACGAGATCGAGGCGGAGACGTCCGGCACGGTCCGGGAGGCCGCCGTGACGAACGGCGATCCCGTCGAGTACGGCCAGGTCCTCTTCCGCATCGAGCCGGCCTGAGCCCACGCGTGAGCGCGATGTTCCGCAAGATCCTGATCGCCAACCGCGGCGAGATCGCGCTGCGCGTGTTGCGCGCCGCTCGCGAGCTCGGGGTGCAGGCCGTCGTCGCCTACTCGCAGGTCGACGAGAAGTCGCTGCCCGTGCTGCTGGCAGACGAGTCCATCTGCATCGGACCGGCGCCGGCGGCCGAGAGCTACCTGAACGTGAGGAACCTGCTCGCAGCGGCCCTCGTCAGCGGGGCGGAGGCGATCCATCCCGGCTACGGTTTCCTCGCCGAGAACGCCGAGTTCGCCGCGATGTGCGAGGAGCACGGTCTCACGTTCATCGGGCCGCGCCCCGAGAACATCTCCCGCATCGGCGACAAGGCCTCGGCGCGGGCGCTGGCCGTGGAGGCCGGCGTGCCGATCACGCCTGGGAGCGAACCACTGCGCGACCTCGCGGACGCCACCCACTTCGCGGACGCCATCGGCTTCCCCCTCATCCTCAAGGCCTCGGCCGGAGGCGGCGGCCGCGGCATGCGGGTCGTGCATAGCCACGCCGACCTGGAGCGGCAGTTCCTGAACGCGGCCGAGGAGGCCCGGGTGGCGTTCGGCAACCCGGAGCTCTACATGGAGAAGTACCTGGAGGAACCGAAGCACATCGAGATCCAGGTCTTCGGTGACGGCAACGGCAAGGTGGTGCACCTGTTCGACCGCGACTGTTCCATCCAACGCCGCTACCAGAAGGTGCTGGAGGAGGGTCCCAGCTCGCTCGAGCCCGAGCTGAGGGAACGGATCGCGCAGGCGGCGGTGAAGCTGGCGAGCCACATCGGCTACCGGGGGGCGGGGACGTGCGAGTTCCTCGTTGACCGCTCGGGCGGCTTCTACTTCTCCGAGATGAACACCCGCATCCAGGTCGAGCACCCGGTCACGGAGATGATCACTCAGACCGACCTGGTGGCTGAGCAGTTGCGGGTGGCCGCGGGGCAGGGGCTGAGCTTCGAGCAGTCGAAGCTGGAGGTGCGCGGTCACGCCATCGAGGTGCGCGTGAACGCCGAGGACCCGGATCACGACTTCCGGCCCAGCGCCGGGGTGATCACGGACGTCCACTGGCCGGGCGGGCCCGGCATCCGCGTCGACTCGCACGTCTACGCGGGTTACCGCATCCCGCCGACCTACGACAGCCTCGTGGCCAAGATCATCGCCTGGGCGCCCAGCCGGCCCGAGGCGATCGCCCGCATGGAACGGGCGCTCAAGGAGACGGTGATCGAGGGCGTGAAGACGACGGTGCCGTTCCACCTCAAGGTGCTCGACAACGCCTTCTTCAGGCGAGGCGCCGTCTACACCAACTTCATCGCGCGTAGGATGAGCTCATGACCCGGGCACCCGACCTGGCCATCTCCGCCGACGTGCTCCTCAACATCGCCCAACTGGCGCTGGAGCAGGTGGGTGGGGTGAGGCCGACCGTGCCGCCGGCGCGGGTCGGTGAGATCCTCGGCGGTAGGCGCGCCAGGGGGATCGCGATCGAACGGGAAGAGGACGACGTGTGGGTCGACCTCGCCCTCGCCGTGGACTACGGCAGCGAGATCCCCAAGGTGGCCGCCGCGGTGCAGGCGGCGGTGCGGGAGGCCATCGTCTCCATGACCGGCCTGAACGTGCGCAGTGTGAACGTGGCCGTCGAGAGCGTGGAGCTGCCGGACGAGGTCGCCGAGCGTGGGTAGACGCCAGGCGCGTGAGCTGGCGTTCCGCACGTTGTTCCAGTCCGAGCGCGGCGCCGAGCCGCTCCTCGACGTCTGGCGGAGCGTGCGGGTGGAGCTGGCGGAGGAGAGCGAGGAGCCGGAGGACGCCGTCTACGGCGACGCCCTCGACCACTCCGACCTGGCGTTCGCCGAGGAGCTGCTCACGGCCTACGAGGGCGATCGTGAGCGCCTCGACGCCGAGTTGGCCGCTGCCATCACCGGCTGGTCGTTCGGCCAGATGTCCCAGACCGACCTCAACGTCCTCCGCATCGCCGTCACGGAGATGCGGCACACCGGCGGCGCGCCGGAGGTGGCCATCGAGATGGCCGTCCGGCTGGCCAAGAAGTTCGGCGGCGACGAGTCGGGCCGGTTCGTGAACGGCGTCCTCGCCAAGCTGCACCGCCTCGGTTCGGCCGGCGCGAGCGGGGCGGCGGTGGGAGTAGGGGAGGACGATGAGCCGCGCGGCTGAGGCGGTGAGGCTCGACGGCAAGGTTGCCTCGGCCGCGGTGGTGGAGCGCCTGCGGGCAGAACTGGCGACGCTGCCGTTCGTCCCGCGGCTGCAGTTCGTGCGGGTGGGCGAGGACCCCGCCAGCGCCTCCTACGTCCGCTCCAAGGAGCGCATCGCGCAGCGGGTGGGGGTCGAGTCGAGCACGGTGGTGCTGCCGGAGGGCGTGGGCACGGCCGATGTGCGGGCGTTGGTCGAACGGTTCAACGCGGACGAGCAGGTGGACGGGATCCTCGTCCAACTCCCCCTGCCCGGCGTAGATGCGAGCGCGGTGTTGGCGGCGATAGACCCCGCCAAGGACGTCGATGGCCTCCACCCGGTGAACGTGGGTCTCTTGTGGGGCGGCGGCCCCGGCCTGGCGCCCGCCACCCCGCTCGGCGTCCTGGCCCTGCTTGACCATTACGCCGTACCGGTGGCGGGCAAGCGCGCCGTCGTGGTGGGTCGCTCCAACCTGGTGGGCAAGCCGCTCGCGGCGCTGCTCTTGCAGCGCGACGCCACCGTGACGGTGGCTCACTCGAAGACGACCGACCTGGCGGCCGTGACCCGGTCCGCCGACGTGCTGGTGGCGGCGGTCGGCCGACCCCGCCTGATCACGCCCGCGATGGTGAAGCCGGGCGCGGCGGTGCTCGACGTCGGCCTGACCCGCGAGGACGGCGCGATCGTCGGCGACGTCGATCCGGGCGTGGCCGGCGTGGCGGGTCACCTCACGCCCATGCCGGGCGGCACCGGCCCCATGACGGTCGTGATGGTCATCGCCAACACCATCGTGGCGGCGCGGCGCAGGCGCGGCGCGTGAGCGGCATACTCGGCAACCTGGCGCTGTGGTCGGCCCTCTCCGCCACCGTGGCGGCGCAGTTGCTCAAGGTCACCCTCGTACTGATCTTGGAGCGCCGGTGGGCGCCGGAACGGCTCCTCGACACGGGGGGGATGCCGTCGTCGCATACGGCGTCCGTGGCCGCCCTCGCGACGAGCGTGGGTCTCCTGTACGGGTGGGGGAGTCCGACGTTCGCCATCGCCGCCGTGTTCGGCTCCATCGTGATGTACGACGCCACCGGCATCAGGCGGGCCGCCGGCCAGCAGGCGGAGGCGATCAACGACCTCGTCAAGGAGCTCGGTCACCTCTTCGACCCGCGTTACCAGCCGCGCGCCCTGAAGACTCTGCTGGGCCACACCTACCCGCAGGTCTGGGCTGGCGCGCTGCTGGGCGTGATCACGGCGCTCGTCATCGTGCTCTGAGGCCGCCGCGCGGCTCCTCGTCGGGTCCCGAGCCCTCGTGCGCCACCGTGCGCGCGACGACGGCGCACCTGACGCCGCCGGCGCCCGCCGCGTGGAGCGCCTCGCGGGCGGCGGCGAGCGTGGCGCCGGTGGTGAGGACGTCATCCACGACCAGCACCTCCCTGCCCGCCAGGTAGCGCGCCCTGAAGGCGCCCGTCAGCTCCGCCTGGCGCGCCGCGCGCCCCTGGCCGGCGAGCTTGCTGGTGACGCGCACCCGCGTGAGGACCCCGGCGTGCGGGACGCGCAGCGAGCGGGCCACGGCGGCGGCGAGAAGCTCGGCCTGGTCGAAGCCGCGGTCGCGGCGACGGGCCGGCGTGGTGGGCACGTGCGTGACGAGGCGCGGGTGCCAGCCCACCGCCACCACCCTCGCTGCCACGAGGGCGCCCAGGAACGGCGCCAGGCGCGTGGCGCCGCGGTACTTGAGGGCGTGAACGAGGCGGCGCCACGGGCCGGCGTACGGCCCCAGCCAGACGGTGTCGGCCGCGGGACTCGCCGGCGCGTCCGATAGGGCCGCGCGGATGGCGCGAGCGCAGGCGGGGCACACGCCCTCCGGCCCTGCGCCGCGCGCCTCGCACGCGGCGCAGGGCGCCAGCCGCAGCGCCAGGCCCATCACGGCGGCGGCAGCGCGCCGGGCCGCCGACCTGGTCGGGGCCGGGTCCTGGTCGGCACCCCGCGACGGCCCGCCGCGTGAGACTCCGGCGGGGCGTGACGAGCGGACGCGCGGCCGGGTCATGCCATCACGGTAGCGCGTCCCCGGCCGGAGGCGCTCAGGGATGCCGGGTTCGCGCCTAGGCCGATTGGGCACCCGTCCGGGCGGCCTCGGCGACCCGGCCCGGCCCTCCCCACCGGCCCGAGTCAGGCGGTCCGACCGGCGAGGTCCGCCAGCAGCGCCTCCACCTGGGCGGCCGCCGGCTGGTCGGGCAGGCCGGCCAGCCAGCGGCGCACCGCGGCCAGACCTCGCGCCGCCCGCGCCTCCGCCTCGGCCTGCGCGTACGCCACCGCGCCCCACTCGTGCATCTCCCCGAGCACCTCCGCCATCTCGCGCTCCGTCTTCGCGGCGCGCGGGCGGCTCAGGGCCGCCACGACCCGCGCGCGCCGCGCGGCGGGGAGGGTGGCCAGCAGCCTGGCGAGTATCAGGGTGCGCTTGCCCTCGTACAGGTCGCCCGCGACCTCCTTGCCGTAGCCGGCGCCGGGCGCGAGGTTGAGCACGTCGTCGCGGATCTGGAACGCGACCCCCAGGTCGATGGCGGCAGCTTCCAGGTCCTCCGGCGGGGTGGCGCCGGCGCACATGGCGCCGAGCCGGAGGGGAGCCACCACGGTGTAGTAGGCGGTCTTGAGCGTCACCATGCGGACGTACTCCGCCTCGGTCACGTCGAACCTGCCGGCGCCTACCCACGCGAGGTCGAGGTGCTGGCCCGCTGCCGTGGCAAGCAGCATGCGCGTGAACTCGGCCATGGCCGCCTCCCGCGCGAGCGGCGGGCCCGGCGGCAGGCCGAGCAGGTGGCGCCACATCAACATGTGCATGGCGTCGCCAACGTTGAGGGCGACGGGCACTCCGACCTCGCGGTGAAGCGCCGGTCGCCCGCGGCGCTCCTCGGAGCCGTCCTCGATGTCGTCGTGAACGAGCACCCAGTTCTGGAAGAGCTCCAGCGCCTCCGCGAGCACCATGGCGCCGCCCGCGTCGGAGGCACCGTGCGCCCTGGCGCTCCACACCACGAGCTGGCCGCGGAGGGTCTTGCCGGGGCGGCCCGGGTAGTCGCTCAGCAGGCGTCGGAAGCGCGCCAGCTCCGCCTCGACGGCCGCATCGGGAGGCGCGCCCAGCGCGCCCGGCAGGTCGAGGCCGCCGAGGAGGTCGAGGACGCCACGGCGGATGTCTTCGGCGAGGCTCACACGGGCGAGTATACGGTGGGGTCGGGCCGCGCCGATCCGCGCCACGCCCCTCGCGGCCGGCCGCCGCGCCCGACCACGTGCGTCAGTGGAACAGGAAGGTGGTCACGACCCAGGTGGCCACGAGCATGACGATCACGAAGAGCAGGACGTAGGGGAGGCTCGAAGCGTAGGTCGCGAGGACGAGCCTCGCGACCTCCTTCCTTGACAGGCGTGGTGGGCGCTGATGGCGGTCGCGCCCGCCTCCGGTCCCGCCGCGGCCCACGCCCTACCTCAGCGGTTGATGCACGCCTTGAAGTGCCCCGGCGAGACCTCCACGAGGGGAGGCACGACCTCGGCGCACTCCTTGGTCGCGATCGGGCAGCGCGTGCGGAACACGCAGCCCGACGGGGGGTTGATGGGAGACGGGATGTCGCCCTGGAGGATGATGCGGTCGCGCTTGACCGTCGGGTCGGGGATCGGCACGGCCGAGAGCAGCGCCTCCGTGTACGGGTGGATCGGGTTGGCGTACAGCTCCTTGGCGGGAGCGATCTCCATGATGCGCCCGAGGTACATCACGATGACGTGGTCGCTGATGTACTCGACGACCCCCAGGTCGTGCGCGATGAAGAGCAGCGTGAGGCCGAGTTCGTCCTTCAGGTCCTGGAGGAGGTTGACGACCTGCGCCTGGATGGAGACGTCGAGGGCGGAGACGGGCTCGTCCGCCACGATGAACTGCGGATCGACGGCGAGGGCGCGCGCGATCCCGATGCGCTGCCGCTGCCCGCCCGAGAACTCGTGCGGGTAGCGGCGCATGTGAGACGGCGACAGCCCGACGCGCTCGAGCAACTGGGCCACCCGCTGCTCGCGGTCCTTCCCGCGCGCCAGGTTGTGGATGGTCATGGCCTCACCGATGATGTCGCCCACCGACATGCGCGGGTTGAGGCTCGCGAACGGGTCCTGGAAGATGATCTGCATGCGCTTGCGGTACTCGCGCATCTGGCCCTTGCTCAGCTTGGTGACGTCGACACCGTCGAACAGGACCTCGCCAGCGGACGGCTCGATGAGGCGGAGGATCGAGCGACCCACCGTCGTCTTGCCGGACCCCGACTCGCCCACCAGTCCGACGACCTCGCCGCGCTGGACGTTGAACGACACGTCCTCGACCGCCTTGACGTTGGCGACAACGCGCGAGAAGATGCCGCCCCGGATGGGGAAGTACTTGCGCAGGTTCTTGACCTCGAGGAGGACTTCGGAGTTGGGCGCCTGGACGGCCCCCTTCTTGTTCTCGTTGCTCATGCCGGGATCTCCGCTTTGAGGTCGAGTTCCTGCCACCTTACGCAGCGAACCATGTGGCCGCCGCCGGTGTCGTCGAGGGGCGGGATGGCCACCTTGCACTTGTCCTGCACGAAGCGGCAACGCGGGTGGAAGGCGCAGCCCTGCGGGAGGTTGAGGGGGTTGGGGACGTTGCCGGGGATGGCCTGGAGCCGCTCCTGGTGCTCCCTGCCGCGGTCAACGCGCGGGATCGAGTTGAGCAGGCCGAGGGTGTAAGGCATCTTCGGGTCGGCGAAGATGTCGTGCACGTCGGCCTCCTCGACGGCGCGCCCCGCGTACATGACCACCGCGCGGTCGGCCATCTCCGCCACCACGCCGAGGTCGTGCGTGATGAAGAGGATGGACATGCCGATCTCGTTCTGCAGCTTGCGCATCAGGTCGAGGATCTGCGCCTGGATGGTCACGTCGAGCGCCGTCGTGGGCTCGTCGGCGATGAGCAGCTTCGGCCCGCACGACAGCGCCATGGCGATCATGACGCGCTGGCGCATGCCGCCCGACATCTGGTGCGGGAAGTTCTTGACGCGCTTGCCCGGCTCGGGGATGCCGACCAGGTCGAGCATCTCGGCGGCCAGCTTCATCGCCTCGCGGTACGACTTGCCCTGGTGGAGCACGATGGCCTCGGCGATCTGGTCGCCCACCGTGTAGACCGGGTTGAGGCTGGTCATCGGCTCCTGGAAGATCATGGAGATGTCGTTGCCGCGGATGCGCCTCATCTCGCGCTCGGTCTTGGTGACGAGGTCCTTCCCCTCGAACATGATCTTCCCGCCGGCGATGCGGCCCGGCGGGGTGGGGATGAGGCGCATCATGGACAGGCTCATCACCGACTTGCCGGAGCCCGACTCACCGACGACGGCCAAGGTCTCGCCCTTGTTGAGGTGGAAGCTCACCCCATCGACGGCTTTGACCGTGCCCTCGTCGGTGTCGAAGTAGGTCTTGAGGTCGATCACCTCAAGGATCCGCTCATTGTTGGGCATCTGCGCGTACACTCCTCACTCGTTGTACGAAGCCGGGCCGTGGTCGCCCCGATCGCCAAGAAAGCATTGCCAGGCGCACGGTGCATACTGCGCTGTGCGCCTCGCAAGATATTCCTGAGACTGTGGAAATACGCTCGCGCTTCCTGCGGGTCCCCGCGCTACCTGCGCTTCTTGGGGTCGAAGGCGTCCCTCAAACCATCGCCGAGCAGGTTCCAGCATAACACTGCCAGGAGGATGGGGATGCCAGGTATCAGGAGCCACGGCACGAACTGGATGCTGATGCCGCGAGCTGTGGCGTCGCGCAGCAGCAGTCCCCAGCTGGCGGTGTCCAGCTCGCTCGGTCCGAGGCCGAGGAACGACAGGCCCGTCTCGGCGAGGATGAAGCCGGGGATCGAGAGGGTCAGGTCGACGATGGCGTAGCTGGCCGTGCTCGGCAGGAGGTGGCGGAGCAGGACGCGGGTCTCGCTGGCGCCGAGCGCCTTGGCGGCCGCGGCGTAGTCGAGCTCGCGTGCCGAGAGGATGAGGCCGCGGATGATGCGCGCCAACCCGCCCCACCCCACGAAGCCGAGGACCACCACGGTGAGGAGGAACGTCTGCGCCGAGGTCATCGTCAACCCGAACGACTTGGCCAGAGGGTTGTTGGGGTCGCGCAACAACGACGACAGCACGATGAGGAGGAAGAGCCCCGGGATGGCGGCGAACACCTCGACGAGGCGCATGATGAGGTCGTCCACGAGCCCGCCGTAGAAGCCGGCGATCCCACCCAGTATCAGGCCGAGGAAGAAAGCCACCCAGACGGCGAGGATGCCGATGGTCAGGCTGACCTGGCCGCCGTAGAGCACGCGCGAGAACACGTCCTTGCCGAGGTTGTTGCTGCCCCACAGGAAGATGCGCGCGGGGTCGTCGACGCCGAAGAGGTGCAGGTCGGACTTGAAGAGGCCCAGGACCTTGTAGGGCTGCGACGGGCGGTGGACGAAGAGCTTGATCGGGTACCTGACGTCGGTGACTTCCTCGTACACGCGCTGCCTGGTGATCGGGTCGCGCGACTCGACGACGTCGTACACGAACGGCCGCGTGAGCTTGCCAGTGTCGGGGTCGATCCAGTGCACCTGGGTGGGCGGCCTGAAGGCCGCGGCTGGGCGCGTGCGGTACTCGTTGATGCCGTAGGGCGCGAGGAATCCCGCGAATATGGCCGTCAGGTACATGACGACGAGGACCCAGCCGCCCACCAGCGCCGCCTTGTGCCGGCGGAACTGCTCCCAGACGATCCTCCCCTGGCTCTTGCTCTCGCGGGTCAGGATGGGTCCGGCGTCGCGTTCGAAGCTGGCCTCGCCCGGTTGCGTGGGCGGTTCGTCGCCGTGGAGGGCGGCGACCTCGAGTTCGGCGTCG
Organism: Trueperaceae bacterium; assembly: GCA_019454765.1. NCBI lineage: Bacteria > Thermotogati > Deinococcota > Deinococci > Trueperales > Trueperaceae > Trueperaceae bacterium. The sequence continues at coordinate 39,354 of JACFNR010000011.1, forward strand.
GGCGTCTCGCGGTCGATGTTGGGATCGTCTCTATCGGTCACGGCGGGGTCTCAGTCGTAGCGGATCCGCGGGTCGACCGCGGCAAGGAGGAGGTCGGAGAAGAGGTTGCCGATCATCAGGAGGAGGGTGGTGATGACCAGTAGGCCCAGGACCACGTAGATGTCCTGCGCGCTCAGGGCCGTGAGGAACGTGGGGGTGATGCCGGGCCACGACATGACGACCTCGACGAGGCCGGCGCCGCCCACCAGGCCGGGGAGGATGCCGCCGATGCCCGCCACGAACGGGATGATGGCGGGACGCAGCGCGTGCTTGTAGGTCACCTTGGTGTGACCGACGCCCTTGGCGCGGGCGGTGCGGATGAAGTCAGAGCCCAGGTACTCGATCATCTGGGCCCGCAGCACGCGCGTGAAGCCCGCCATGCCCGAGGTGGCCACGACGAGCGACGGGATGAACATGTGCCACATGACGTCCCAGAACTGACCCCAGGGGCTGAGCGTCAGGTAGTTGCTGCTCGTCATGCCGGCGACGGGGAAGATGAGCTGGTTGAACCCGAACCAGTCCTTCGTGAGCGTGCGCAGCAGGAAGAGCCCCAGGATGGCCACCTGGGCGAGGAAGAAGTTGGGGGTGGCGAGGCCCAAGTACGACAGGGTGCTGACGGTCTGGTCGCCGACGGAGTACTGCCTGACCGCCGAGTAGACCCCCGCCGGCACCGAGACGGCCCATAGCAGCACGAGCGACAGGAGCGCCAGGTACATGCTGTTGCGCATGGGGTTGGCGATGCGCTGCCACACGGGTTGGTTGGAGACGAACGACTGGCCGAGGTTGCCGACGGCCAGGTTCTTCATCCAGTTGACGTACTGGACGTAGATGGGCTTGTCGAGGCCGAACTCGGCCCGCATCCGCTGGATGGTCTCCGGCCTTACGTTGGGTTCTAGCTCCTTGGCCTTGAAGAAGTCGCCGGGCACGAGTTGGCTGATGAGGAACATCAGCATCGTCGCCCCGACGAAGGTCGGTACGAGCTGGAACACGCGCCTGACGATAAAGATGAGCACTCGTTATCCCTCTGGGCTCCACGCCGACGGGCGGGTGCCGCTCGGGCAGGGTGGGCGCCTGGTGGCGCGGTAAGAGATCCCCATGTCTTCGAAGATAGTGAAAGGGTGGGAGTGGGCGGCGTGATGCCGCCCACTCTCGTGTCCTGCCGGTTCTGAAGCCGACTCGGCCTTACTGTGCCTTGAACAGCATGGGGAGCTCCCACGCGCCGAGGAGCGGGTTGATCTGACCCTCGTTGTGGTAGCCGCGGATGTTGCCGGCCCAGCTGTAGTGCGCCATCGGGCTGACGGCGTAGAGGATGGGGATGAGGTCGGACTCGACGGCCTGGATCTCGTGGCCGACGTCGCGGGCGGCCTCGGTGTCGAGGGTCTCGCGGCCGACGTTGAAGAGCTGGCCCATGAGGGTCTCCTGCGTGGTGAGGCAGGAGCCGCTCGTGTTGTACATGTGCAGGTTCGTGCCGCAGGGGACGACGTTGACGCCGAACGGCCAGTCGCGCGAGCCGCCGGTGAGGCCGATCAGGATGGCGTCGAACGGCCGGTCGTCGCCCTCCGAGAGGAGCTGGTCGACGAGGAGGTTGAAGTCGATGGCCTGCACCTGCACGTCGACGCCGATCTCGCGGGCGCTGTCGGCGAAGATGGCCGCGATCTGCTCGCGCGCCGTGTTGCCGGCGTTGGTGGCGAGGATGAACGAGGCGGTCTTGCCGTCGGCGTTCACGAGGATGCCGTCGGCGTTCTTGTGGTCGTAGCCGATCGACGCCATCAGCGCCGTGGCGGCCTCTGGGTCGTACGGGTAGGTCTCGACGTCGTTGTTGACCCAGTACTCGTTGATCGGGTAGACGCTCGTGTACATGGGGATGGCGGAGCCGTTGTAGACGAGGTCCATGATGGCTTCGCGGTCCATGACGTGCGCCATGGCACGGCGGAAGTTGACGTTGCGGAAGAGCGCTTCCTTGGCGGGGTCGGAGGCCTTGTTCCAGTTCCAGACGATGAACTGGCTGCTGGCGACCGGGCTCACGGCCTCGAGCACGATGACGTCGATGTCGCCGTTGTTGACGGCCTGGTTGATGACGCCGATGTCGTCGAGGTTACGCGGGGAGAACGAGTCGATCTCGCCGGCGAGGTAGAGGTTGAGCGCCGCGTCGAGGTCGCCGGCCACCGTCATGCTGTAGGAGTCGAGGAAGGGGAGGGCGTTGCCGGCCTCGTCGACGTTCCACTCGCCGAAGTACGGGTTGCGCTCGAGGACGATGCGCTCGCCGGGTTGGAAGACGGAGGGAACGAAAGCGGTGGGCCACACCGTCTTCGTCACGTCGACGTCGGTGCCCCAGAGGGCCTTGACGGCCTCGGCGCCGCCCGTGCGGTAGGCCTCGCCGTAGATGGCATCGGGCACCGGGCTGACCGCGACGACCGGGAAGGCGAGGCGGTCGGGGCGCGGGAAGTGGAAGCGCAGGCCGTTGTCGCCGACGCGCTCCACCGTGATCTGGTCGTCGCCCATGAACCAGCTGTCGTAGCCGTTGGAGCCCACGTCGGGGTCGGTCTCCAGGACGTAGCGGATGTAGTAGTCCTGCGCCGTGATGGGGCTGCCGTCGGACCACTTCATGCCGTCGCGGACGACGACGTCGACCTGGGTGCCCTCCTCGTTGGCCGTGAAGGACTCGGCGCCGTAGGGGAGCCACTCGTCGGAGTCGGGGCCGCGCATGATGAGCGGCGCGCCCCCGAACAGGTAGTCGGAGAGCGCCTGCGACTCGGCCGAGGTGACCGGGTTGAAGGTGCGCGGGTCGCCGATGAGGGCGATGCGCAGCGTGCCACCGTAGACGGCCTCGCCGGGGGCGGCGTTGCTCCACGAGCTGGGCCACACGAAGGGCTCGGCGAACGCGAACGCGGCGACCGCCAGCAGGCTCAACAGGATGAACAGCTTCTTCATTTCTCCTCCACTAAGGGTGTCACCCCGCGCGTGGACCCGCGCCGCTGCCGGCCGGTGCCTTCACGCCTAGGATGACGGTGGCCTACGGTAACCTCAAACCGCTGAACCTGCAAGGCGGCCCGCCTGGATGGTGGACGGGCGGCACATGCGGTTGGTCCAGGGCCCGGGCCCGGCGGCCGGAACGCCGGGTGGGCTATTCACATTTACCCACTTGGAACGAATCTAACACCGCGCCGGGCGACCGTCAACGCGTGCTCCAGGGCGCGTACCGGCCGCCCCCTTGAGGGGCGGCCGGCCTTCATCACCGGGGGATGAGGCCGAGGAGGAGGGCCATCACGGCCCAGGCGATCGCCAGGTAGATGGTGGTGCGGTGCAGCCCGCCGGCGGTCCCGCCGAGCGTGGCGCCGAAATCCGCGCCGCCCCCGCCGAGCGCGTCGCCCAGGCCGGACTGTTTCGGTTCCTGCATCAAGATCGCCACGGTGAGGATCACCGACACGATCAGGAAGATGATGAAAGCTATCCAGAACATCTTGCCTCCACTGGGGGCGCGGTCAGCGCCCTCCGCTCGGACTGGGAACCGCGTGCCACGAACATGGTGCCGAGAGCGGGACTCGAACCCGCACGGGTCGCCCCGGTTGATTTTGAGTCAACTGCGTCTACCGTTCCGCCATCTCGGCCCGCGCGAGCTGCTCGAGCCGGTGGGCACGGCACGCGGACGGTTGACAATACTACCAACTCCCGCGGCGCCGCGACAAGGTGCGTAGTCCCACGGCGCCGGCCCACCAGGTGGGGGGCGAGCGGACGCGTGGTAGCCTGGCGGCCGTATGCGCGCCGCGATAGTGACGTTCCCGGGCAGCAACTGCTTCGAGGATGCCTCGCACGCCCTCGGCGCCGTGCTCGGCGCCACCACCTGGCACGTCTGGCACGCGGCGGGTTCGCTGGACGGCCCCGGCGGCAGGCCGGACGTCGTCGTCATCCCGGGCGGGTTCAGCTACGGCGACTACCTGCGCTGTGGCGCGCTGGCGGCGCGGAGCCCGGTCATGGCGGCCGTGAGGGATCACGCCGCCGCCGGCCGGCCCGTGCTGGGCATCTGCAACGGCTTCCAGGTCTTGACGGAGGCCGGGTTGCTGCCCGGCCAGCTCGCCCGCAACGAGGGTCTCCGCTTCCGCTGTCAGGACGTCCACCTGCGGGTCGAGCGCACCGACCTGCCGTTCACCCGGCGCGCGCGCGCGCAGCAGGTGCTCAGGCTCCCCATCGCGCACGCCGACGGGCGCTACTACGCCGCGCCTGACGAGGTGGCGCGCCTCGAGGGGGAGGGACGGGTGGTGCTCCGCTACGTAGACGCCACGGGCCGGGCGACTCCGGAGGCGAACCCCAACGGCAGCGTGGGCGCCATCGCCGGCATCGTCAACGCCCGCGGCAACGTGCTTGGCATGATGCCTCACCCCGAACGGGCGGTGGAGGCGCTGTTGGGGGGAGAGGACGGCCGGGTGATCCTCGAGTCCGTCCTCGGCGCGTGAGCGCCGCCGCCCCCGCCGGGTGAGCCGCCGCGCTTGACCCCAGCCATGCGAAAGGAAGGCAGATGGCCGACGACCTGAGGGCCCGGGCAGCCACCTTCGGACTGACCCTGGAGGAGTACGACCTCGTGACCAGCGCACTCGGCCGGCCACCGAACCCACTCGAGGCCGCCATGTTCGGCGCCCTGTGGAGCGAACACTGCGGCTACAAGAACTCGAAGCCGCTCTTGCGGCGCCTGCCGACGACCGGCCCCCAGGTGCTGCAGGGACCGGGGGAGAACGCCGGCGTCGTAGACATCGGCGCTGGCTGGGCGGTCGCCTTCAAGATGGAGAGCCACAACCACCCCAGCGCGGTCGAGCCCGTGCAGGGCGCCGCCACCGGCGTCGGGGGCATACTCCGCGACATCTTCGCGATGGGAGCGCGCCCGTTCGCCACCCTGAACTCGCTCCGCTTCGGCGAGCTGGACGCGCCCGCCACCCGCAGGCTCCTCGCCGGCGTCGTCGAGGGCATCGCCCTCTACGGCAACGCCATCGGCGTGCCGACGGTCGGTGGTGAGGTCGAGACGAACCCGTGCTACGCGGAGAACCCGCTCGTCAACGTCATGGCCCTCGGGCTCCTCAGGCACGACGAGCTCAAGCGGGGGACCGTCGGGGCCGTCGGCAACCGGCTCCTCTACGTCGGTTCGCGCACCGGCCGGGACGGCCTCGGCGGGGCCGTCTTCGCCTCGGCCGACCTGTCCCTCGCCTCCGGCGAGGACCGGCCGGCGGTGCAGGTCGGCGACCCCTTCATGGAGAAGCTGTTGCTCGAGGCGTGCTTGGAGGCTTACGCGGCCGGCCTGGTGGCGGGCGTGCAGGACATGGGCGCCGCCGGCCTCACCAGCTCGGTCGGCGAGATGGCGCACCGGGCCGGGTTGGGCGTGGACCTTCACGTCGACCGCGTGCCCAGGCGCGAGGCGGGCATGACGCCGCTCGAGGTGATGCTGTCGGAGTCGCAGGAGCGCATGGTCCTGACGGCGCAACCGGGCAAGGAGGCCGAGCTCCTCGCCCTCCTGGCCAGGTGGGAGCTCGAGGCCGTCGAGGTTGGCGAGGTGACCGACCACGGGCGCTTCAGGGTGCTCGAGAGGGGCGAGGTCGTGGCCGACGTGCCCGTGCGGGCACTCAACGAGCCACCAGAGTACGTGCGGGAGGGCGTGGAGGAGCCGAGCGTGAGGGCGGCCCGTGAAACCGACCTGGCGGGCCTCCCCGTGCCAGCCGACCCAGCCGCCGTCCTGCTGACGCTGCTTGGGGCCCCGGCGATAGCCTCCAAGCGTCCGCTCTTCGAGCAGTTCGACCAGCAGGTCATGACCAACACGGTGATCGGCCCCGGCGCGGCCGGCGCGGCCGTCATGCGGGTGAAGGGGACCAGGCTGGGCGTCGCGGCCACCGTCGACTGCAACTCGCGCTACGTGCACCTCGACCCGGAACTGGGGGCCGCGCACGCCGTCGCCGAGGCGGCGCGCAACCTGAGCTGCGTCGGCGCCACGCCGCTCGCGGTCACCGACAACCTCAACTTCGGCAACCCCACCAACCCCGGCGTCTACTACCAGCTCGAGCGGGCGGTGGCCGGCCTGACCAGCGCCTGCCTGGCCCTCGACACCCCCGTCGTCGGCGGCAACGTGAGCCTCTACAACGAGTTCGCCACCCCCGGCGGACGCCACGCCATCCACCCGACGCCGACGATCGGCATGGTGGGCGTCCTCCCCGACGTGACGCGGCACGCCACCGCCGCCCTCAAGCGCCCGGGCGACGCGATAGTGCTGCTGGGGGCGGTCCCCGGTACGCTCGGCGCCGGCGAGTACCTCTACCGGGTTCACGGGGTCGAGGCCGGCGCGCCGCCCCCGCTCGACCTCGTGGTCGAGGCCAAGGTGCAGGCGGTGGTGCGCGGTCTCGTGCAGGACGGCCTCTGTGACACGGCCCACGACGCCGGTCACGGCGGCCTGGCCGTCGCGCTGGCCGAGCTGTGCCTCGCCGCCGGCCGGGCGGGCGACGCGGGGCCGGGCCCGGGCCTGACTGTCGACCTGGGCGACCCGCCGGGGGCGCGGACCGACGAGGTCCTGTTCGGCGAGGCGCCGGCCCGCGTGGTCCTGGCCCTCGCGCCCGCCGACGTCGAGGAGGCGCTGGCGCGCGCGGAGGCCGTCGGGGTGCCGGCGGCCGTCGTCGGCGAGGCGACCGCCCCCGTTGGCGCCGATGCCCGCTTCGTCCTGAAGGGTGGCGGCGCCACCATCGAACTCACGGTGGGGCAACTGGCGGCGCCATACCGGGGCGCCTACCAGGAAGCGATACGCTGAGGCTGGTGGTCCCCCTGCCCCGGGTCGAGAGCGTCGACAAGCCGCGCGAGGAGTGCGGCGTGTTCGGGGTGCGCCTGTCGCGCCCCGCCGACGTGGCCGGCCTCTGCCACCTGGGGATCTTCGCCCTGCAGCATCGGGGCCAGGAGTCGTGCGGCATCTGCGTCACTTCGACCGAGCAGGTGCGGCTCGAGAAGGGGATGGGGCTGGTGGGGGAGGTCTTCACCCCCGAACGGCTCGACCGGCTCCGCTTCCCCGGGGCGCACCAGGGCGTGGCCCACACCCGCTACTCGGTGACCGGCTCGAGCGTCCCCTTGAACGCCCAACCGCTCACGGTGCGCTCCAACAAGGGCTACCTCGCCCTCGTCCACAACGGCAACTTCACCAACGCCCGCGAGATCCGCGATGACCTCCTCGCCGGCGGAGCCGTCTTCCAGACCAGTAACGACAGCGAGGTGATGTTGAACCTGATCGCCCGCTACAGCACCCTCGACCTCGTCGAGGCGACGGCCCGCGCCATGAAGGACCTGCAGGGCGGCTTCGCGGTCGTGCTGATGGACGACCGGCGGCTCATCGCGCTCCGTGACGCGCACGGCGTCCGACCGCTCGTCATGGGCACGCTGGACGGCGGCCACGTCTTCGCCTCCGAACCCGCAGCGTTGGCCGTGGTGGGAGCAGAGTTCGTCCGCGACGTCAGGCCCGGCGAACTAGTGGTGGCCGACGGTGCCGGGCTCAGGAGCCTGCAGGTCCTCGCGCCCGAACCCACCCCGTGCGCCTTCGAGTGGATCTACTTCGCCCGCGGCGACGCCGTCCTCGACGGCGTGGACGTCCACGGCGCCCGCGTGCGCATGGGCATGGAGCTCGCCAGGGAGGCACCGGTGGCGGCCGACCTCGTCGTGGGGGTCCCGGAGTCCGGCCTGGCAGCCGCCATCGGCTACTCGCGCGCCGGCGGCGTGCCGTACGACCTCGGCCTCTACAAGTCGCCGTACGCCGGCCGCTCCTTCATCAGCCCCACCCAGCAGCTGCGCGAGCTGAAGGTGCGACTCAAGCTGAGACCGACGGCCGCCGTGCGCGGCCGACGCGTCGTGCTGGTCGACGACTCCATCGTCAGGGGCACCACGTCGGGCCGCATCGTCCAGCTCCTGCGCGAAGCCGGGGCGTCGGAGGTGCACTTCCGGGTCTCCAGCCCACCCATCAAGTACCCCTGCTACTACGGCATCGACACCGCCGCTCGCAAGGAGCTGGCCGCCGCCACCTTGAGCGTCGAGGAGATCAGGCAGCGGATCGGCGCCGACAGCCTGCACTTCCTGACGGAGGAGGGCCTGCGGCGGGCACTCGAGCTGCAGGACGTCTGCCTGGCGTGCTTCAACGGGCGCTACCCGGCCGGCGAGCCGAGCGAGCTGGCGCGCCGCGAGGGGCTCGGACCCGAGGTCGGGCGCGCCGAGGCGACCGGCTAGGTCAGGCCCGACCGCCGCGCGCGGTCAACGCCAGCCACGCGAACTCGATCAGGCGCGGCACCCGCCGCCAGCGCCGCCTGTCGAGGGCCACCCGGAACAGCCACTCGACCCCGAGCCGGGTGGTCCAGGCCGGCATGCGCCTCACCTCGCCCGCCAGCACGTCGAGCGTTCCCCCGACCCCGATCGACACCTTGGCCCCGAGGCGCTCCCTATGCTCGTGCAGGAAGAGCTCCTGCCCCTCGCCCAGGCCGGCCAGCAGCAGGTCGGGCGCGGCCGCCCGCACGGCGGCGCACACGGCGTCCGCCTCGCCGACCCGGTCGAAGTAGCCGTGATGGTGGCCGACGACGGTCGTGCCGTAGGTGGCCGCGACGGCGAGCGCCGCCCGCTCCGCCACCCCAGGCCGTGCGCCGAGGAGGTAGACGCGCAGGCCGGCGCCGCCGCGACCGAGCACCGCCGCGACCAGGTCGACGCCCGGCACCCGTCCCGGCAGCCGCGTGCCGGCCAGGCGCGCCGCCAACGCCACCCCGACGCCGTCCGCGACGCTCAGGTCGGCCGCGCGCAGCGCCCGGTCGAGCTCCGGTTGGGCCCGACCCAACACGACGATCTCGGGGTTGAGGGTGACCACCAGCCGCGAGGCGCCCGGCGGGGCGGCTGCGGCCGCGAGCACCCAGTCGGTGGCGCCCGCCAGGTCGACCACGTCGAGCGGGTAGCCGAGTACGGCGACCCGGCGGGGCGCGACCTCGGTCAAGAGGCCGTGAAGCGGTACAGGTTGCCGTGCTCGCCCGGCTCCACCCCGACGAGCTGCGGCACGCTCTCGCTCGCCGACACGCGCGCGGCGAAACCGATGTCTTGCTCCAGGCCGATGGAGCGCAGGTACTGCCCGGCCACCGAGCGCCACAGCACGTCGAGCGGCTCGGGGAAGGCGCGTAGGACGGTGGTCGCCAGGCGCGTGGCGCCCGCGACCTCGCTGACTGCCAGGTGCGTCCTGGCCAGGCCGGCGATGACCGCCGCCGCCAAGGTGTCGTCGAGGTCGGGTTCGCCCGCGAAGCCGGAGCAGACGAGGTCGATGCGCGACCCCGCCAACGCCGCGGCGCGCCGCGCCACGGCGCCGGCGTTGTAGAGCGACCCGAGCAGCACGTGGCGCGCGCCCCCGAGTTGCTCCAGCCAGCGCGGAGCGTTCTCCGACACCATCACGACGTCGCGGTCACCGAAGCCGATGCGGGCCAGGTTGGCCGGCGAGTTGCCGTGGTTGAAGCCCTCGGGTGGCACGCCCTGGCGCTCCCCCACGAGCACGTTGCCGGCCGCGGCCGCGCGGGCGCGCCGCATGGAGGTGGTGAGCGACAGGCTCGAAGCGCCCTGGTCGAAGAGCATCGGGGCGACGGTGCACGTTCGCAGCACGTCGATCAGGACGACGACGTCTGTGTAAGGCCCGTTCGCTACGAGATCCGTGTTGATCAGCATGGTGGCGCCCCGTCCCGGCCGCGCGAGTCTAACACGGGGGGCGCCGGGGTCCGGCGTCGCCCGCGGCCCCACCGCACCGCGCCGCGCCGGATAAGCTGCGCTGTGCTCGCCGCAGCAACGCCGCCCGCGCCCTCGTTCGTCGCCGCCTACCTCGACGGGCAACTGAACGACTTCTTCGAGCTGAGGCCGGGCGACGTCGACGCGGCGTTGGAGCTGCCACGGGCCGCGGAGCGGGGTCCGCTCGTCGACGCCCTGACGCGTTACGCGCGCAGCCTTGGTGCTCCGGACGCGGTCTTCAGGAACCTCGAGCGGCTGCGCCACCCACGGGCGCGGGCCGTTGTCACCGGGCAGCAGACCGGCTTGCTGCTGGGCCCCACCTACACGCTGTCGAAGGCCGTCACCGCCGTGGCGCTGGCGCGGCGCCTCGACAGCGCTGAGCGACCCGTGGTGCCGCTCTTCTGGCTGGCGACGCAGGACCACGACGCGCACGAGATGGATCACTGTTACCTCCTCGACGGCAGCGAGACGCTGCGCCGTCTGGCCGTGCCGCTCCCCGCCGGCGTCGCCGTCGGGCGGGCCCGGTTCACGACCGCCATGCTCGCCGCCGTGGAGGACGGCCTCGCGTCCCTCACGCCGCCGCCGCGCTTCCTTGGCGAGGTGCGCGCGCTGCTTCGTGACACGGCGGCCGACGCCGCCACCTACCCGGACTGGTTCGGCGCCATCCTGACGCGCCTCCTGGGGGAGCAGGGCCTCGTCCTGGTCGACCCCCTCCGGGCTGACGTCGCGGCGCTGTTCCGGGACGTCCTCGCCGCCGAACTGGCCGACGCCGGCCACACCCCCCACGCCGTCAACGCCGCGGGCCGGCGCCTGAAGGCGATCGGCTTCGAGGCCCAGTTGGGTCGTGGCGCCGACGCCACCAACCTGTTCGTCGAGGTCGACGGGCGCCGCGTGCTGCTGCGGCGCCGGGGCGCCGGCTTCACGGCAGGCGAGCGCGACTTCACCGGGCCGGAACTCGTGGCGATGCTCGGGGACGACCCCACCGTCGTCACGCCGGCGGCGGGCCTGAGGCCGGTCGTGCAGGACGCGCTGTTGCCGACCGCGGTCTTCGTGCTCGGACCCGGCGAGCTGCGCTACGTGGCGCAGCTGCGCGACGTGTACCGCTTCCACGACGTGCCCATGCCGCTGGCGTGGCCGCGGGCGAGCGCCACGGTGCTGGAGCCGCCCGTGGCCAGGCTGCTTGCGAAGTACGGACTCGACGCCGCCGGTTACTGCGCCCACCCGGAGCGTGCCGAGGAGGCCGCGCTCCTCGCGCTCCACGGTCACGCGGCCGGCTTCGCGGCGTCGGCGGCCGCCGTGGAGGCGCAGGTCGTCGGCATGCTCGAGGCCGTGAACGGCATCGACCCGACGCTCGACCGGGCGGTGCGCAAGGGGGGCGAGCGCCTGGCCGCGACCCTGGAGCGGCTGCGCCACAAGGTCGGGTCGGCGCTCGCCCGAACCGACGCGACCACCGCCAGGCAGTTCGACCGCCTGCGCGCCCACCTCCTGCCCGGCGGCGAGAAGGCCGAGCGCGTGTTGAGCCCCTTGAGTCACGCCCTCAAGTTCGGCGTGAGACCCGTCGTGGACCTGTTCCTCACGCTCGAGCCGTCGGGCGAGCAGGAGCTAAGGGTCTGAGGGGGCGCATCGCGGCGGCGACGGGTCGCCGCGGCGGCCCGTCGCCGGCTATCCCTTGTAGGAGAGCGAGTAGTTGGGAGCGTCCTTCGTGATGGTCACGTCGTGGGGGTGCGACTCGACGAGCGACGCCTGGGTGATCGTCACGAAGCGCGCGTCGGCCTTGAGTGCCGCGATGTCCTTGGTGCCGCAGTACCCCATGGCGGAGCGCAGCCCGCCCACGGCCTGATAGATGACGTCGCCGACGGGACCCTTGTAGGCCACCATGCCCTCGATGCCCTCGGGCACGAGCTTGGAGCGCCCCTCGGCGCTGTCCTGGAAGTAGCGGTCGGCGCTTCCCCCGGCCATGGCCCCGAGGCTGCCCATGCCGCGGTACGCCTTGTAGCGGCGCCCGTCCCTGAGGATCTCCTCGCCCGGCGCCTCGCTCGTGCCGGCGAGCAACGAGCCGACCATTACGACGTCGGCACCCGCCGCGATCGCCTTGGCGATGTCGCCCGAGTACTTGATGCCGCCGTCTGCGACGAGCGTCACGCCCGCCTCGCGGGTGACGGCTGCCACCTCCAGGATGGCGCTCAGCTGCGGCATGCCGACCCCCGTGACGACGCGCGTGGTGCAGATGCTGCCGGGACCGACGCCCACCTTCACGCCGTCGGCACCGGCCGCCACGAGGGCGGCCGCCCCCTCGGCCGTGGCGACGTTGCCCGCGACGACCTCGACGGCGAAGTTCGCCTTCACGTGAGCGAGGGCGTCGAGGATTCCCTGGCTATGGCCGTGGGCGCTATCGAGCACCAGCAGGTCGGCGCCGGCCTCGACGAGCGCGCCCGCGCGCTCCTCGAGGTCTAGCCCGACGCCGACGGCGGCCGCCACACGCAACCGGCCGAGTTCGTCCTTCGCGGCGCTCGGGTACTCGAGGCGCTTGGTGATGTCCTTGATGGTGATCAGACCCTTGAGGTAGCCGCCGGCATCGACCACCAGGAGCTTCTCGATCTTGTGCCGCCGCAGGATCCCGACCGCCGTCTCGAGCGTCGTTCCGACGGGCACGGTGACGAGCCCCTGCGACGTCATGACCTCGGAGACCGGGCGGTGCATGTCCGTCTCGAAGCGCATGTCGCGGTTGGTGAGGATGCCCACGAGCCTGCCGTCGGCCTCCACGATCGGGACGCCGCTGATGGAGTAGGCGCGCATGAGATCCTCGGCGTCGGCCAGGGTGGCGTGGCGCTCGAGGGTGATGGGGTCGACTATCATGCCCGACTCGGAGCGCTTCACCTTGCGCACCATCTCGGCCTGCAACTCGACGCTCATCTTCTTGTGGATCACGCCGATGCCGCCCAGGCGCGCCATGGCGATGGCCATCTGAGTCTCGGTCACGGTGTCCATCGCCGCCGACACGAGGGGGATGTTGAGGCCGACGCCCGCCGTCACGCGCGTCGACACGTCGACCTCCTTCGGCAACACGCGGCTGTGGGCCGGGACGAGCAGGACGTCGTCGAACGTCAGCGCCGTGGCGACGATCTTCGCCGAGGCGTCACGGCTCCGTGGCAGTGGGGCGGGTACGGTCATGGTTCACCCTTTCGGTGGGCGGCGCGGCGCTGCGCGCCGGATGCGGACGGTCAGGGGTCGCGCTCCAGGAGCACGACGAGCGGCGTGAGCCACCGTTCCGGGACGCGGACGGCCCTGCCGCTCGCGTCCGTGGGCACGTGGCGTGTCGTCGCGGTCGCGACCAGGGTCCGGTCGGCCGGCCTCAGAACACGGTAGGCGAAGGCGACGCTGCGACTGCGCACCTCCGTCAGCGTCGTGGCGACCTCGAGCAGGTCGTCGAAGTAGCAGGCGGCCCGGTAGTCGACCTCGAGGCGCGCCACCGCCAACGACAGGCCGGTATCCTCCATCTCGCGGTAGCTCAAGCCGCGCCGGCGCAACCACTCCACGCGCCCCGCCTCGAACCACGGCACGTAGGCGCTGTGGTGCACCACGCCCATCTGATCGGTCTCGACGAACCTGACCCTTAGCTCCATGTCCCTCGCCGGCCGGCGCCGGTGACGCCGCGCCCCTCGCCGGGCAGCATAACGCCTGGGCCGCGGCCCGCCGGCCGGTGCTACAGTGCGCTCGGGAGCGAAGGTGACCCAGAGCAAGGTCCGGTCCCTGGCGGCCGAGTTCTTCGATCAGACCAAGTACCGGCGGGGGCTGCTGCCCCCGTCTCGCACGCGCGTGGCGCCGCCGTTCAAGGTCTTCGCCAACCCGGCGGAGGTGGCCACCCTCCCCGCTCCCCAGCTGAAGGGCGGCACGGGCATCTGGACCGCACTGTCGCGCGACCGCGGCGGGGTCGCCGAGGGAGGCAGGCTCAAGCAGGCGCACCTGTCGCAACTGCTGTGGAGCTGCGCAGGCTTCACCTACGGCAGGCAGCGGGTTCACGTCACGTCGCAGGCCGTGTCGTCCCTCGAGTGTTACGTCCTGGCGTTCAACGTCCAGGACCTCTTCGCCGGGGTGTACCACTACAACCCGCGCGACCACAGCCTCGACCAGCTCAAGATGGGGTCCGTCGACGCCGCCTTCGCCGAGTGCGTCCTGGCGCCCGTCGACCTGGCCGCGCAGGCCGCCGCAGTCTGCTTCACGGGGGTGCCCTCGCGACACCGCGTCGCCGACGGCGGGCGCATGTACCGCTACCTACTCCTTGACGCCGGCGCAGCCGCGCAAGAGCTCGTGTTGGCCGGCACCGCCCTCGGCCTGGCCGTCGGGTACGCGGCCGACTTCTACGACGACGAGCTGGCCGCGCTGCTCACGGTCGACGGGCGGGGCGAGGTGCCGCTCTGCTTCCTGACCATCGGCTCGTGACGGGTTAGCCGCCGCGCGCCCTCGGCGCCGGGGGTCGCCCCGGTCGGGCGGGCGTTATGCTGCCAGCCGACCGCCCGCCCGGCGCGAGCGGCCCCGCGGGCCGCCACGCCGGTCCGGCCAGGAGGAAGGGCACCCGAATGACCGACGCAACCGACACGAAGCGAGCCGGCGCCGAGTCGTCCCGCGGCACCGCCGACTACCTTGCCGCGGCGGCGGAACACTCGTCGCAGTTGTGGCATCCGAACGTGGTGTTCGTGCGGGGCGACGGCGCCCTCATCTACGACGCGGACGGACGCGAGTACCTCGACTGCATGGCCGGCATCGCCGTGGCCAGCGTGGGGCACGCCAACCCTCGCCTCGCCGACGCCGTGGCGGCGCAGGCGCGGCGCCTGATCGTGTGCCCCCAGAACCTGGGCAACGACGTCCGCACCGACTTCACGACCAAGCTGTTCCGGTACGTCAGGCAGCCACTCAACCGGGTCTTCTTCGGTAACTCGGGCGCCGAGGCGAACGAGGCGGCCCTGAAGTGGGCACGCGTCGCCACCGGTCGGAGCCGCTTCGTCGCGGCCCGCCACGGCTTCTCCGGCCGCACGCTCGGCGTGCTCCCCCTCACCTGGGAGCCCAAGTACCGCGAGCCGTTCGCGCCCTACGACACCCCGGTCGAGTTCGTCCCCTACAACGACGTCGCCGCGCTGCGGGCGGCGGTGAACGACTCGACGGCTGCCGTGCTGCTGGAGCCGATCCAGGGGGAGAGCGGCATCAGGCCCGCCACGCCCGAGTACCTGAGGGCGGCGCGCGAGGCCACCACGGCCGCCGGGGCGCTGCTGGTGCTCGACGAGATCCAGACCGGTGTCGGCCGGACGGGCACGTTCCTCGCGAGCGAGGAGTACGGGGTGGCCCCAGACATGGTCACGCTGGCGAAGGGACTCGCCGGCGGCGTGCCCATCGGGGCCTTGCTCATGACCGACGCCGTCGCGGCCGCCATGCCCAAGGGCGGCCACGGCACCACGTTCGGCGGGAACCCCCTGGCGGCGGCCGCCGGCCTGGCGGTCCTGGAGGAACTGGAGGCGCGCGACCTCATGGGGGCGGCGCGGCGCCTGGGTCAGAGGTTGATGGACGGGCTCCGCGCGTGCGGCCCGAAGGTGGCCGAGGTGCGCGGGCGCGGGCTGTTGATCGGCCTGGAACTCACTGTGCCCGCCGCGCCGGTCATCGAGGCGCTCTTGGCGGCCGGGGTGGTCACGATCGCCGGTGGCGGCGAGACCATCCGCTTCCTGCCGCCCCTCGTCATCACGGCCGAGCAGGTGGACGAGGTCATCTCCCGGACGCGCGCCGTGTTGGCGCGGGCGTGAGGTTTCCCGTGACGGCCGGGCGGGCCGCCTTCATATACTGACGGCGTGAGCCTCAAGCTGGAGAGCATCGCGCTCGAGCTGCTCGAGTACAAGGTCGACGAGTACCGCTCAACGAGGAGCGTGCGGGGCGGACTGCCGTCCTTATGGGAACTACTCGGCATGCTCAACCGCGAGCGGGAGCGATTGACCACGGACGAGCGCAACCGCCTCGACGAGGCCGGCCGCACGATGACCGGCCTGTCCAAGACGGCCGGCACCGCCGCCGTTGTGCCGAGCCTCGTGTCGCTCGTGCTGGAGGACGATGCTCCCGCCCTCCTCGCCGAGGAGGCCGCGGCGCGCCCACCGACGATCGGCGGGGGCTCGCCCGAGGAACGCGACGAGCACGCCGTGCTCCAGCGCCTCGCAAGGCGCGTCTGGTGGGACGACCTGGAGGAGTACGTGCAGCGCGTTGCCGCCGGCTGGCGTGCGGAGCGCGACCGCCTGACCGCCCGGCTCGTCTTCGCGACCCTGCAGAACCTGCAACGCAACGCAGACCGCAGCACGTTCGGGCAGGACGTGCCGGGCCGCGGTTTCCGCGTCATCGAGCCCCTCCCGACGCTGCGCGACCCCCTCGTGTCCCTGTCGGACCTCGACGCGCTATCCGAGATCGTTCGGGAACTGATCAACGTGATCATGACCTCGGGCAAGCCGGGCAGCCCGTTGCCCGCCCTCGAGAGGGGGGAGAGCGGCGCTCTCGCCTACGTGCGCAACGCCGCGCTGGCCGTGGCGAACGACCCCTACGCCGGGCGGCTGTCGCCCGACGCCAGCAAGTCGTTGACCTCGACCCAGTTGCGCCTGGCGCTACAGGAGCTGGGGAAGGAGCGGCTGCCCGAGGAGGAGAAGGCGGCGCAGCGCCGGGAACTGGAGCGGCGCCTCAGCGAGCTCACCGCGCGGGAGCGGGCCGACCGCCAGTCGTTCCAGCGCGACACGGCGCACTTCGTGGAGCTCGTCGAGGCGTTCTTCGGCCGGCTGGCCGGCTACCTGCCCACGACCGTGGGCGGCGAGGCCGGCGGGCCGCACCTCGAGGGCGGGGTCCTCTTCGGGGTCAACCCGATCCTCAAGTGGGAGAGGGTGCCCGCGGAGGCGTCGGCGGTGACGGTGCGCATGGTCGGTCCGGTGCGGCTCACCCTGGCGGGCCACGACCTGGCGATAGGCGGGGTGGGCAACGACCGGACGCTCTACCTCGACGGCGAGGCGGTCGACCTCGACGGGTCACGCGTCCTTAGGCGCGACCGCGTCCGCATCGGCGCGTTCCGTGAGGGCGAGTACGTCCACGTGAGGATCCGCAACGACGCGAAGTCGTTGGGCGCGCGTCTCGCCGACGCGCTGGTCGTGAACGAGGTGCTGGCGTCGCCGCAACGCGACGAACTGCTCGCCACGATGAAGGTGCTTGCCAACAACGTTCGCGGCGAGGTCGACGAGGTCGTCGGCCAGGCCGTCGCGCGCGCCAACGTCGTGGCGCTCAGGGCACCGAGCCGCATGAAGGCGCTGGAGGGGCTCCTGCGGGGGGCGGCCAAGGCGGCCGGCGTCGTGGTGAGCGACGACACGGTCGGCAACGTCGTGGCGCGCATGGCGAAGGTGGGAACGGTCGAGCCGTCCGACCTGCCAGGCCTCGTGGCCACGTCGGGGGCGAGCGAGCACGTCGTGAAGACGCTGACCCAGGAGCCGATGACGTTCGACCTCGCCAACCTCAAGATCACGGTCCGCCAGTACCGCGGCCGGGACCGCGCCGCGCAGGAGAGCCTGGTCGCCATGCTCCCGGGCCAGGTGCTCGGGTCGTTCACGGAATCGATGCTCACGCCGCGGCCTGGCGGGACGTTGATCTTCGCGCGCGGCGAGGAGGAGGTGGCGGTCCTGTTCGTCCCGAACCGCCCCGACGGGACCGCCTACTGACCGCCCGTTTGCCTGCGCGCGCCCGCGGCCGCCCCGATGGGGAGCGCCGGCGGGAAGCTCAGGGGGGCGTCGGTTGCGGCGGGCCGAACTCGTACGCCGCGCGCAACACCGCCAGGTCGGCGTCGTCCACGCGGCCGTCGCCGTTGAAGTCGGCGCGGAGGTTCACGCCCGTCCGGCCGTACGCCTGCCCGAACGCCACCAGGTCGTAGAAGCCCACGCTGCCGTCGCCGTCGAGGTCCTCGGGAGCGCGCCCGCGGCGCTCCTCGAGGAGCGCGACGTCCGTCGGCGCCGGCGCCGCGATACTGGCGTCCGGGCTCCACGCCATCACGCCGGCGCCCCCCTCCTGCAGGCCGAGGAGCACGCCGAGTTCGTGCAGGAGCACGGGGCGGATCCGGGCGCCCGCCTCGGGCGAGACCAGCACCTCGGTCTGCCGGCCGCCGGAGACGAGCGTGAGGGAGGTGGCGTCGGGCCCCATGAGCTCCGACGTGCCGTAGCGCACGAGCGTGGCGGCCGCGCCGTCGAGCGTGAACTCGGCGACACCAGGCGCCGCCGCCTGCCACGCACCGGCCGCTTCGGCAACGTGGGTCGAGAGGAGCAGGGGGCCGCCGGCGTCGTCGACCCGGTAGGGAACGCGCAGCGGCGGTGGCGGCGCCGCGGGTGGCGCCGCGGG
>JACFNR010000011.1:57630-66007 GCA_019454765.1 Trueperaceae bacterium
GGGGCGGCCTCTTCGGCTGTGGTCGCGTCCGTGGCCTCGCCTGGGTCATCGGCGCTCTCGGCGTCGGCCTCCCGCGTGTCGCCGGCTGGGGCGGCCTCTTCGGCGTCTCCGGCCGCGGCGTCGCCCGCCGCCGCTTCGGTGGTTACTTCGCTGCCCCCGGTCGTGGTCGCACCGGTGTCGTCCGACTCGCTCGGCGCGGGGACGTGGGGCGTGCCGCGCTCCAGCAGCGCCGTCACCGCCTCCCGCAGCCCCGCCTCGCCGGGTCCGCCCCCGCCGCGCACGAGCGCGCCCGCCGTGTCGACCGTCAGCCGCGTGCCGTCGCCGGCGATCGCGCCGGCGACGTCCAAGCGCCACGCGCCCTGGGCGACCCCGACGACGGGGGACGCCAAGCCTTCGGCCTGATAGGCGAGCACCAGCCACCGTTCGCCCTCGGCGAACGTCGGCAGGCCGCTGACGACCAGGTCGGGCAGGAGGGTGGCGCTACCACCCAGGAGGCGAAGCTCCACCGTAGCGGGGGTGGCGCTCCCCGCCTCCTCCGCGGCGCGGTCGCGCAGGACGGCGACGTCGCCGAAGTCGACCGTCGTCCAGGGTCGGCCGTCCGCCTCCGCCCCGCCGACCCCGGTCACCGTGCCGAAGAAGACCAGGTCGGCCCGCAGGACCATCTCCTCGGGTTGGAGCGGCAGGTAGGTGGTGGCGGCGGCGCGTCCGCCAAGCAGGGCGGCCGCCGCCAGCACCGTCCCGAGGAGCGGCCACGCGCGGTGGGGGACGCTCACGGCGCGTCCTCGTCCTCGGTGTGGGGTGGGGCGGGTTCGACGTCGGGGGCGGTCTCGACCGCGGGGACGGCCGGGTTGGGCGCGCCGCCGACGCTGCCGGTCAGGTAGTCGTGGCGCCGGTCGGGGTCCGCGCTCGAGCTCACCACCTCGACCGTGTAAGTCGCCTGCACGCGCGCCGGGGGCGTGAGCGGGCGGAGGGTGAACCGGAACAGTTCGGGGCTGCCCGTCAGTTCCTTGCCGAGCCCGACGACGTCCACCTGCAGACTGCCCGCCGCGGCCTGCCACACCAACCCGAGGCCCCGCCCGCCCGCCTCGGGTCCGGTCTCGGCGAGGGCGAAGCGCTCGGCGTCCCAGGTGACGAGGCCGCGCACGCCGGTCACGCCTCGCGCGTCCTCCAGGCGCGCGCGCAGCGTCACCTCGGAGCGGACCTCCGTGAGCGGCGCGTCCAGCACGAAGCGCGGTTCCGGCGCCTTCACCACCTGCAGCGTGAAGCTCTGGCTGACGCGCGACAGGTTGGCGTCGGAGACCTGAACGGTGACCTCGAACGTGCCCGGCTCGGTCGGCGCGCCCCTGATCGCGCCGTTATCGAGGACGAGGCCGGGGGGTAGCGAGCCGGTCAGCAGCGTGAACGTGTAGGGGCGCAGCCCCCCCACCGCGTTCAGCGTGGCGGCGTACGGTTCGAAGACGACGCCGCGTGCGAGGTTCCCGCCCAGGAGGCGCAGCGCCTCGCCCTTCGTGGCGAGCTCGCCGGCGCAGCCGCCGAGGGTGAACAGCAGCGCCAGCAGGCCGGCGAGGGCGGCCGCGAGCCCGGCGCGTCGGCTGCGCGGCGGGGCGCAGGGTCGGTCGTGTCGCATCGAGAGGATTGTAACGGCCCGACCATGAGTGACCGCTGTGGCGCTCCGTTCGGGCCCGTCGGGCGCGTGGTAATGTCGGGCCTTGAGCGGCACACGTCATCTTCACGTCACCCGCGCGGCGCGGCGGCGCTACCGTCTGCCGGAGGCGGCCTTCGGGCTCTCCGGGCGCGTCGGCGAGCTGGACCTCGCCGACGCCGCGGCGTGGGCCGCGCGGATCACGGCGGGGCGGCGGGGGAGCGAGCTCCCCGCGGTGACCCCCGGCACGGTGGCGGGGGCGGTGGCGCTCCACGAGGCCGCGCACGCCCTCATCGCGCGCCTCGCCGTCACCGCCACCGGCGAGCCGACCCTTACGGCCGCCGCGCGGGCATGGCACGAGGCCGAGCCCGGCGCCCCCGGTGCGTTCTGGGCCCGCTTCGACGCGGTGTTCGGGGCCGCCGCAGGCGTGCCCGACGTGGGAGCGCCCGAGGCGGCGGCATCCGACGCGGGCGCGCGGACGGGGGAGGGCGCCGGCCCCGTCCTGGAAGAGGCGTGGCTCGTCGCGAGGGCGCGGCGCAACGCGGCGCTGCGCGCCCTGCACGAACTGTTCGAACACGACGAGGCGGCGGGCGGCGCGTGGGAGACCGCCAGGGGCGTCGCCGAGCGCGCGCTGGCCGCCGTCAGGCTCACCCCCGAGGCCCGGGCGGACGGCGCCGGCGGGCGACCCCCGGACGGCGCCGACGAGGGGACCCTGCTCTGGCTGCTCACGCTGCCGGAGAGGCTCGAGCCGACGTCGCTGGTCGGTCAGCTCAAGCTGGCCGCCGAGGCGTGGCGCCCCTACCTCGCCGGGGCGGGTGACGTAACGCTGCTGCTGAGAGCCGCCGACCTCCTGCGGGAGGAGGCGAAGGGCGGTGGCGGTTCGCCCGGTAAGCCGGGGCCGCCGCCTCCGCCGCGGCCGCTGGCGCTCGCCGGCGCCGGCCGGGGTCCCGCCAACTTCACGCCCGACCGCTCCTGGATGCCGAACGTGGCCCTCGTCGCCAAGAGCACCTACGTCTGGTTGGCGCAGCTCTCCGCCAGGTACGGTCGCCGGGTGCGGCGGCTGGACGAGGTGCCCAGCGAGGCGTTGACCGAGCTGCGCGAGGACGGCTTCAACGCCCTGTGGCTGATCGGGGTGTGGGAGCGCAGCCGGGCGTCGCTGGCGCTGAAGCGCGCCCGCGGGCAACCTGACGCCGGCGCCAGCGCCTACTCGCTTCACGACTACGAGGTGGCCGCCGACCTCGGCGGCCGGCCGGCCCTCGATGACCTCGCGCGCCGCGCCGGGGCCGTCGGCTTGCGCCTTGCCAGCGACATGGTCCCAAACCACACGGGGCTGGATTCGCGCTGGGTCGTCGAGCACCCCGACTGGTTCCTGCAACTGCCTGAGCCCCCGTTCGAGGGCTACACCTTCACGGGCCCCAACCTGGCGTCGGACCCACGCGTCGAGGTGCGGGTCGAGGACGGCTACTACGACGGCAGCGACGCCGCCGTGGTGTTCGAGCGCGTCGACGCCGCCACGGGCGAGAAGCGCTACCTCTACCACGGCAACGACGGGACGTTGATGCCGTGGAACGACACGGCCCAGCTCGACTACCTGCGCGAGGACGTGCGCGCCGCGGTAAAGGCCACCATCGAGCACGTGGCGCGGAGCTTCCCGATCATCCGCTTCGACGCGGCCATGACCCTGGCGAGGCGGCACGTGCAGCGCCTGTGGCACCCGCTTCCAGGCGAGGGGGGCGCGGTGCCGTCGCGCACGCGCTTCGGCGTCGACGCCGACGAGTTCGAGCGCCGCATGCCGCGCGAGTTCTGGCGCGAGCTGGTCGACGAGATGACGCGCGTGGCGCCCGACACCCTGCTCCTGGCGGAGGCGTTCTGGCTGATGGAGGGCTACTTCGTGCGCGAGCTCGGCATGCACCGCGTCTACAACAGCGCGTTCATGCACATGCTCATGCGGGAGGACAACGCCGGCTACCGGCGCCTGCTCAAGACGCTCCTGGCGTTCGACCCGCGCGTCCTGCAGCGGTTCGTCAACTTCATGAGCAACCCCGACGAGGAGTCGGCGCGAGAACAGTTCGGCGCCGGCGACAAGTACTTCGCCGTGGCCACGCTGCTCGCCACCTTGCCGGGCCTGCCGATGTTCGGTCACGGTCAGGTCGAGGGCCTGAGCGAGAAGTACGGCATGGAGTACCTGACTCCCAGGCTCGACGAGGCGCCGGACGAGGCGGCGGTGAGGCGCCACCGCCGCGAGGTCGCGCCGCTGCTGGCGGAGCGCGCCGCGTTCGCCGGGGCGGAGTCGTTCCGGCTGTTCGACCTGTTGGGCGCCGGTGGGGTGGAGGAGGCCGCCTACGTGTACACGAACCGCCCCGGCCCTCGCGGGGGGGCCACGGCGTCGCTCGTGGCCGTCAACAACTCGCCGCATCCAGTCGCGGGGGTCGTCCGCATGAGCGCGCCGTTCGCCGACCCGCTACGGGGCGGCGAGCTCCGGTCGGAGCCCGTCTGGGAGGCGCTGGGCCTGCGCGGGGGTGCGGACGGCGCGGCGCGGTTGACGCGCGCGGTGGGCGCCGAGGGACACCGGCTGCTGAGCGCTTCCGAGGTGAGCGCCGCCGGGCTACGCCTCGAGTTGGGGCCCTACGAAGGGCAGGTGTGGACGGTGACCAAGGAGACCGCGGGCCCGGCGCTGCCGCCGTCCGCCGCCCCGGCGCCCGTAGAGGGGACCGTCGTTGCCGCCGGGGCGGCCCGCGGGCGCGGCTACGACCCCCGCCTGGCGGGCGACCGCGGCGCGTCGCGGCGACGCGCGGCGCGCAGGCGCCGGCGCTGAGGTGCATGGCGCGCAGGCGCCGGCGCTGAGGCGCGTCTCATGACAGGGCGCCCAGTCGCCGCGCCTGCAGGTGGGTGAGGGCGAGCGCCAACGCGTCGGTCACGTGGTTCGAGCCTGGCGTGGCGCCGAGCTTGAGGAGCGCGCGCACCATGTAGGTGACCTGGGCCTTGTCGGCGCGCCCGGTCCCGACGAGGCTGCGCTTCACCTCTTCCGGTCCGTACTCGAACACGGGCAGGCCCGCCTCGGCGACCGTGAGGAGCACCACCCCGACGGCCTGACCCACCCGGAAGGAGGTCTGCGGTTGGCGCCTCAGGAACTGCCCCTCGATGGCGACCACGTCGGGCGCGTGAGTGGCCATGAAGGCGAGCAGCTCGCGGCGCAGGGTCATGAGCCGCTCGCCCTGCTCCTGGCGGGGCGCGGTTCGCACCCAGGCCGTGGCGAGGAGGCGCGCCTCCTTGCGCACCTCCTCCACCAGCCCCAACCCCAGGTTGGCGAGGCCCGGGTCGATGCCGAGGACGCGCAGCGGCCGCATGCCGTCGCCGGGGGCCGTGGGCCGCGCGTCCGCCGGCACTCAGTACTCCGCCAGGTAGCGGTCGAGTTCCCACCCGTGCACCGCGATGCGGTACTCGTCGTACTCCAGCGTCTTCGCCTCGACGAAGTGCCGGTAGACGTGGTCGCCGAGGGCGTCGACGACGATGCGGTCGCGCTTCAGGTTCGTGATGGCCTCCCGCAGGTTGGCCGGCAGCTCCTTGATCTTGTGCCGGCGCCTGTCGCGGACGCTCATCTCGAAGATGTTGCGGGCGATGGGCGGCGGTGGGGTGAGGCCGCGCTCGAGCCCGTCGATGCCGGCCGCCACCGTCACGGCGAGGGCGAGGTAGGGGTTCGCCGATGGGTCCGGCATCCGCAGCTCGGCGCGGGTGCCGTTGCCGCGGCGCGCCGGGATGCGGATCATGGCGCTCCGGTTCGAGACCGACCAGGCGATGTTGGTCGGCGCCTCGTGGCCGGGGGTGAGGCGCTTGTAACTGTTGACGGTCGGGTTGGTGATGGCCACCATCCCAGGGGCGTGCTCGATGAGGCCGCCGATCCAGGCGAGCGCCGTGGTAGACAGCTGGTACTCGGCCTTCGGGTCGAAGAACGCGTTCTCCCCACCCTTGAAGACGCTCAGGTGCGTGTGCATGCCCGAACCGGCGATGCCCGCGACCGGTTTCGGCATGAAGGTGGCGTGCAGGCCGTGGTTCATGGCGATGCGCTTCACGACCGTGCGGAACGTCTGGATGGAATCGGCGGTGGTGATGGCGTCGGCGTACTTGAAGTCGATCTCGTGTTGGCCGGGCCCAACCTCGTGGTGCGCCGCCTCGATCTCGAAACCCAGGTCGGTGAGGGCGTTCACCATGTCGCGGCGCGCGTCCTCGCCGCGGTCGACGGGGGCGAGGTCGAAGTAGCCCGCGCCGTCGTTGGTGACGGTGGTCGGGGCGCCCTCGGGGCCGCGCCTGAAGAGGTAGAACTCCGGCTCGACCCCCACGAAGAGGTCGTCGTAACCGAGCTCCTTCAACCGCTTGATCTGGCGCTTCAGCACCCAGCGCGGGTCGCCCTGGAAGGGGGTGCCGTCGGGGAGGTGCACGTCGCAGATCAGGCGGGCCACTTGGCCGCGGACGCTGCCCTCGATGGCGGGCGGGAGGAGCAGGAAGGTATCGGGGTCGGGCCTGAGGAGCATGTCCGACTCCTCGATGCGCGTGAAGCCCTGCACGGAGGAGCCGTCGAACATGATCTCGCCGGCGAGGGCCTTGTCGAACTGCGAGGTGGGTACCTCGACGTTCTTGTTGCGGCCGAGGATGTCGGTGAACTGCAGCCTGAGGAATGCCACCTCGTGTTCCTTGAGGAGCTGCCGTACGTCGTCGCGGGTGTATCCCACCGTGCCTCCTACGAGTCCGTCTCCGCAGCACCCCGTCCGGCCGAAGCTGGCCAACGGACCGTCTGCGGCCGACGGTCGGCGCGATAGTAGCACCTCGGAGGCTAACCGTGCTCCGAATCCGCCCGGATGACAGCTCAGACCGTGACAGCGCGCCCGCTGAGCCGGCCGTGCGACAGCGCCCTCCCGCCACGCAGCTCGACGCGCCGGCCGGCGGCGCCGCCGTGAGACGCCCTTAACCAAACCCCTGCGAGCCGTCCGGGCGATGTTGACAGCCTTTATGAGGTTTCTTACGATTCCCCTAACCGCCGCAAGTCGACAACTCGCCGATTGCTTCCTAGGAGGAAAAGTGAAGAAGTGGTTCGTATGGGTAGTAGTAGCGGCCCTCGTCGCCGTCGGGTCCGCCCAGGCGCAGAAGCCGCCCGTCTCGAAGGTCGGCGCCCTCATGGCGTACACGGGCGCGCTGGCCGAGTTCGGCCCGGCCATCACCAACGGCATCCAGCTCGCGGCTGACCAACTGAACGCCGCCGCGACCGAGGTGTTCGGCGGCCCGATCGTCGAGGTCGTGCAGGAGGACGCCGCGACGGTGCCCTCCCAGGGCGTCGAGCGCGCCCGCAAGCTGATCAACGCGGACGGCGTCGTGGCCATCATCGGGGCGCTGTCCAGCGGCGTGACCGTGGCCGTCGCCGAGTCGGTGGCCATCCCCGCCGGCGTCATCATGATCTCGCCCGCCTCCACCTCGCCGCTCGTCGGCATGCTGCCCGACAGCCCCGACGTCATCTTCCGCACGACCGCGTCCGACACCCTGCAGGGCGTCGTCGGCGCCATGCTCGCCCGCGGCGAGATCATCGACGGCCACAGCTTCGACAAGGCCGCCATCATGTACGTGAACAACCCGTACGGCCAGGGCCTCGCCGACGCCTTCGAGGCGGCCTTCACGAAGCGCGGCGGCAAGATCACGGCCAAGGTAGCGCATCAGGACGAGCCGCAGCCCACCTACGCCGCCCAGCTCGAGCAGCTCCTGGCCGGCGACCCCGAGGTCGTGCTGGCCATCTCCTACCCCGGCCAGGCGTCCGTGTACATGGCCGAGGCGCGTGACCTCTTCGACTTCACGAGCTGGCAGTTCACCGACGGCACGCAGTCGCTCGATATCGTCGAGGCGCTCGGCGCCGACGTGATCGAGGGCCAGTACGGCACCTCCGCGGGCGCCGACCCCGAGTGGGGCGGCTGGGTCACCTTCGCGGCAGACTACAAGGACGCGTACGGCCAGGCGCCGCCCCTCCCGTACATCGACACCGGCTACGACGCCATGGCCTCGATCGGCCTGGCCATCATCAAGGCCTACGTCGACGGCGTCGAAGTCAACAGCGCCAACATCGCCGCGCGCCTGCGCACGGTCTCCAACCCTCCGGGCGAGGTCGTCGGCGTGGGTGACTTCAAGAACGCCATGGAGCTCATCAAGGCGGGCACGGACGTCGACTACTCCGGCGCGGCCGGTGGCGTCAACTACGACGACCTGGGCGACGTCGTCACCCCGATGGCGGTCTGGCAGTACCACGCCGGCAGCATCGAGAACGTGACCGTGCTCGGCGCCGCGGACATCCCGCTCGAGTAGGTCTCCGGACCGACTGGCGGCGGCCTCACGGCCAAGAGAGGGAGGGCGCCCGGGGAACCGGGCGCCCTCCTCGTTCCGTGGCCCAAGTTGAACAGTTGAGTCTGTAGCCCGTTCCTGTTTGCGTGGGGAACGGGTTCTCTCGTAGCGTCGCATGCTGGCATGTAGTGGCAATATAGAGTGTATGCGGGCGTTGTAGGCGGGTGGTGAGCGTGCTACCATGGTGGCAATGTTCGTGAAGCGTACGAGCGTGCGTAGTGGCGGTCGGCAGCTCACCTACTTGCAGTTGGTGGAGTCTTACCGGGATGGGGGCCGGGTGCGGCAGCGGGTGGTGGCGAAGCTGGGCCGGGAAGACCAGCTGGATCCAGGCGACATCGACCGGTTGGTGAGGTCACTGGC
>JACFNR010000012.1:0-31388 GCA_019454765.1 Trueperaceae bacterium
AGAGTTGCTTGACAAGCTTGTTACGACCGACGTCGCCATCGCGCCTACCGAGGCGCCCATCACGGCAACATTGGAGATCCGCGGCGTCTGGCGGTTCGGCGCCACGGCCGCCTACGCCGTGGCCGAGGACCGTACGGAGCTGTGCATCGTACGGCCTGACGGCGACTCCATCGAGTACTGCCGCAACGCTCCGTCATTGCAACTTCCGCCGGGTGTCGTGCCGGCAGTGGCAACACACGTTAAGAGCCGCGTCTGGCCAATTGTCTTTACGACACTCGGAGTCGGATCTAAGACGACAATTGCGTGAGGCTTGCCCCTCCACGAAACCCAGGACTGTCCACCTGTCAATCTGCGATAGTATCAAGTAACCAGCACACGACAAAAGGCAGGGCGGCCACCTGCCGAACCGCCCCGAAGGAGGTCATCACGCATGATCACCGGCTTACATCACATCGTGCTCTTCTGTGGCGACACGGCAATGTCGAAGCGGTGGTACGAGCAGGTCGGCTTCGCCTACAAGCGCGGGTACGAGGGCATGCACTGGTTCGCGCTCGGCGACAGCGAGATTATGCTGCACCCAGGCGGTGAAGGGCGGAGCGAAAGCGCACCCACCATCCATGTCGCCGTCACGACCCTGGACGAACTGTTCGCGAGGGTGAAGCAAGCAGGCCTGCAACCGCTCGACCACCAGCAGCCGGGGGTGAGCCTCGACGCTCCGGTGGTGCGGCCGTGGGGCGACAGGGAGTTCGAGCTGCAGGACCCCGACGGCCAATGGTGGGCGTTCACCGAGGCTGGGGCTGCCGACTAGGCATCAACGGGCGCAAGATCGGGTCTTCGGCCCCTGCCGAACGCGCTCTACTCGGAGGACACCGATGGCCGCTGAAGCACTCCCCGACTACCTCATCGGCCCCCTGCCTGGCTATACCCCCGCCATCGGCCGGCTCGTCAGTATGCTCGCCTACGGGCGCACAACCACCCTCGAGGCCGTCGAGGGACTCACCCAGGCCGACCTCGACCACCTGCTGGATGACGACGCCAACAGTATCGCCATGCTCCTCGAGCACATCCCCCAGCGTCGAGGAGTACTACCAGCTACTACCTGGAGCGCATGCACGACGTACGCGCCCGCACCCTGAAAGCGCTCGCGCGGCGCGACGACGCCTGGCGCGACGAGGTCCACCCCTTCGGCAACGCCAAGCTCGCCAACAAGCACTTCAAGTGGTTCCACGTCCTGGAAGACGAACTCTCGCACCGCGGGCAGATCGTGCTCATCCGGAAGCGCCTGCCCCTGAGCGCTACTGACCGCCACTAGCGGGCCACGGTACGGGGAACGGAAACTATTTACCAGCGGTAGTAGCGGTCAATTGTTTTGACGCATTCTACCGCTGGAGACGCGGTTTCTCGCCTCGAGGGCTTCGGAGCCTCAGCTCCTTCCGCCACAGATTGTTTTGACAGGCTGGACCGAGCCATTGAGAAGGAGGCGCGAACCCCGACGATCGCTCGCGAGTGAAGCGACACGAGATTCGCTCAGGTCGCTGGTTCACTTGGAGCCCACGGACCAGACGGGTCCCAGCGGGCCTCGAACTCCGTGCCCTCCGCGACGGAGGCGAGAACTGGCTCCACGAACCCCCGTATCGCGTCGACGACCTCCTTTAAGGCGTCTGGGACGTGCTCTATATCCGCCCTCTTGAGGAACGCCCGCCACTGCACACCCTTCGAGGCCGAGAAGCCGTCGCTGAGCGCCACCAACGGCAGCGACACCACGGTCTCCCGCGAAGCGAAGGTCCTGCGCACAGCCTCCGCGAGAGTCGGGCCGTCGAACGCGAAGGCGCGAGCCAGCAGCCACACGTCGTAGAAGTCCTTCAACCGCGTGTTGAGAGCCCCGTGCCGCACCATCGCCTCGACCTTCTCGGCCACCACGCTCTCGCGGCTGTAGCACCAGAGGACCGGGGCGGGAGCATCGAGCAGCGTCGGGAACGGCTCCTCCTTCGCCGCCGGATGCACCGGATCGCCGAAGCCGACATCCACCTGCATACGCACCCGAGCCGTACCGAGCCGGCCTATGAACCGAACGCGAGTTCCGTGATACTCGGCCTGCTCCGCGATCCGCCCCGCCGCGAGCGACCCGACGTCGAAGACGACGCCATCCGGCTCCACCGGCACTTGGATCACCTCGCGCATAACCTCTGCGACGGTATCGACCTCGTTGTCAATGCGCCCCAGGAGGTCGATGTCCAGCGTGGGCCTGCCCACCGGCGCCTCCCACACCCTAAGCAGCAGCGCCCCCTTCAGGACGAAGCGACCGGCGAACTGGCTCCGCGACAGCCGGTACAGGAACCGCTCCATTGCGTAGTGCTGCAGCAGCTCGTTGAACGGGCGTCCCTCGGCCCGGGCGCGGTTCAGCAGCCGTTGGTGGACGCTCGCCGGCAGGTTGCGCACGCTCACAGCAGCGCCTCCAGGTACGGGCGCATCACCCGTTCCACCCGGCAGATGCGCGCGTACTCCAGAAGGGCCTCTACATCACGCCGCCGCCGACCGGCATACAGCCCCAGCGCCTCCAGCGCCACGTCCATCCCGACCTGGTTCCGGAACTTGAAGACGTCGGCCAGCGTCTTCTCAGCACCGTAGACCTTCACCTCCACGCCGTCCAGTTCGTGAACCTCCACGCCTGCTTCGAACGCATCCGGCGCGAAACGGTGCACCGACAGCGGCGGGTGATCGAGCCGCGGCGTGTCTGCCCCCCGCGGCAGCGCGATCCAGACCGCGTGGGGTACCTGGGTCGTCAGGTCGTGGAAGGCTAGCGCTGACACCAGGCACACCACCGCTCGCGGAACCCGCAGGGCCACCACCGCCAGGTCCGGGTCGCTGATGGGCGGCAGCTCAGTCAGCCGATAGACGCCACGGCTGACCCGCTCGAGCGCCCCGTCATCCAGCATGCGGTAGAGCCGATAGCGCGACACCCCAGCCGCCAACGCCTCGCTCATCCGCATCTGGCCGCCGTGCGCCTTGAATACCGTCACGGGATCGATCACTTGGCCTTCCAGACAGAACCGCTACACATGTTCACAAGTATAGGGGTTTCGTCTGACCGGCATCGTCGATGCAAGAGCACGCTCTGCCAATGCCACGCGCTGCCTTCGATTGAGCGGGCTTCGGTAGAAACTATTTACCAGCGGTAGTAGTTACTTATTGTTTTCTCAGTGAATCACGTGTAGGACGGCCTTTCGCGGCCCTAGAAAGGAGCGGGTATTCAGACCGTTTTTCGAATTGTTTTTCTTTTCGGCGTCCAGTACTTTTCTCCGCCCGCTGCCGGCGCGAGACCGGGTAGCCCCAAAGGCGAAGGCTCGCGATAGGGATCGAGGCGAAAAGGCGGCTCATGGCTCCATGAGAGCACGAACATACCTATCGCCGAACTCCCTTACGAAGCACTGCCCGTAGGAGACCCCTGCACCAGATGCTCGGCGCGCAAGCAGCAGTCGATCCGACTGCCGCGTACTGCTAGCTGACTAGCCGACCATCGGCCAACACGATCCGCCGCTGCGCCCGCGCCGCCACCTCCGCGTCGTGCGTGATCACCACCACCGTCACGCCCTCGGCGTTGGCGCGCTCGAACAACGCCAGCACCTCGTCGCGCGAGCTCGAGTCGAGGTTGCCGGTCGGCTCGTCCGCCAACAGCAAGCGCGGCCGGCCCACCAGCGCCCGCGCGATCGCCACGCGCTGCTCCTGACCGCCCGACAACTCGCGCGGCAGGTGCTCGGCGTGCGCCAGCATCCCCACCGACTCCAGCGCCGCCAGCGCCCGCTCCCGCTGCTCGGACTTGCTAACCCGCCTGCCCACCGGTGCGTACTTAAGCGGCAGCGCCACGTTGCGCCAGGCGCTCAGGTGCGGCAGCAGGTGGAACGACTGGAACACGAAGCCGATGAACTCGTTGCGCGCCGCCGACGCCGCCTGGTCCGAGAGCGCCGCCACGTCGCGCCCCGCCAGGCGGTAGACGCCCGACGTGGGCCGGTCGAGCAGGCCCAGCAGGCTCAACAGCGTCGACTTGCCCGAGCCCGAGGGACCCGTGATGGCCACGTACTCGCCCTCGCGGATCTCGATGTCGGCGTCCAGCAGCGCTTTCACCTCGCGCGCGCCCTTGCGGTGCACCCGAGACAACGCCTGCGCCTGCAGCAGCGAGGCCCCGGCACTAGAACGAACCCAGTGCGGCATCCCATCGAACCGGTCATTGCTCAGCGTCTCGCTCATGCTCAGAACAACCCCCATCTCATCAAGGCGCCCACCAATGTCTCCTCCCCAAAGCCATTGGAGTACCCAGGGGCGAAGTGGCCTACGGCCCGCCCGGCGTCATCGAACACCACCAGGATGGTCCTGCTGTGCGTAGCGAAGTCCCGAACCCACTCCGGGAAGCTCGCCTGGAAGGCTGGATCCACGCTCACGCCCAGCTCCGCCAGCATCGCCGCGTGCTCTTCACGCGGCACAAACTCGCTCAGATCTGCAGTGACAGTCTCGACCACAACCGGGTGCAGGGGGATCGGCACGCTGGCGAACGCCAGCATCTCGCGCGCTGAGTCCACGGCCACCCCGATCGGCACATGCTGGTCGATGGCGTTGGGCAACAGCACCGCGAACCAGCCATCGAGCCCCAGCGCCGTACGCACGTCCTCCGGGACAACGTACTCATCCGGCATGTGAAGCCCGTCCTGCAGGCAATCACGCGCGAAGCGCCCCAGGCTCGCGTCGGTGGGCTCGCGGTGACCCCGGTAGGCCCACGCGCGCGCCCAGCCCCGCACCGACTCGCCATCCACGCACAGGTACATATGCACACCCTGGAGATACTCGCTGCCGGCCATGAAACCCCGGTTCGCCGCCAGTTCCGCCACCTTGCTGTCGTGGTCCCACGCCACCCGGAAGCCGTCGGGCGCCAGCAGCCAGCCGTACCCGTGCGCCTCCAGCTCCTCCGGCGTGGTGGGGTAGATCGAACCGCGCACAGCCCGCTGCTGCGGCCAGCCCCACGGCGCCGCCACGAACACCGGCTCCTCCCCACCCGCCTCGCGCACAGCGCGTGTGATGATCTCCTGAGCGCTGCGCGTCATCACCGCCACGTGCGGGAACATCGAGTCGAGCGAATGCACCGACACTACCCTCGGCTCCGGCCCCTCAGGCAGCACACCCAAATCACCGAGCACCTCGTGCAGCTCAGCCCTGTCTCTTACGACGCCGTTATGTGAGTCCGTCAGGTTCAGCCATACCACCGGCCCCGCACCGCTCTGCGCCCTGGCACCTGCCATTGACGCGAGCGCGATCAGGACCGTCACGAAGATGGCGCCAACCCGGAACCTTGAAGAAAGAAACCCAGCCTGCTCGTTCATTCCGACCTCAACACCTTCCACGGCTGCACGCGCATGAAACTCAGCGTGGGCGGCAGCGCCACCAGCAGCGCCACCCCCACCGCCACGCCCGTGACCAGCAGCGCGTTAGCCCACGACCAACCGAAGCTCCACGGCGCCAGTCGCGCCACCCAGTAACTCACCGCCACCGCCGCCACCAGCCCGGTGAGCGCGGCGCCCACGGCCGTCCTCGCCGACAACGCCAACGACTCGAGCGTCAAACGCCGCTTAGTGGCGCCCACCGCCCGCTTCAACGCCACCTGCGGCCGCTGCCGGAATAGCCGCACCATCACCAGGCTCGCGAGCCCACCCCCGCCGACCGCCAGTGCCAGCCACGCCATCACGCCCCACGACGCCCCCACCTCCCGCATGGTGGCCCGCACCTGCCGCAGGTCACCAGCCGGCTCGTGCAGCTCCGGTTCGGCATAATCCGGGTAACGCTTTCGCACCAAGCCGCGGATCGACGCCAGCGTCGCCTCAAAGTCGGCCGTCAGGTCGACGCGCACGTGCAGGTCGCGGCTGCCGGCCAAAGGCGGGTCCGACTCGCGCTGCAGCCTGACGATGACGACGTCGCTCAGGTCGCCGAACGAGCTCCAGGTAGCCGGCGCAGCCACCCCCACCACCGTGAACTCCTCGACCTGAGTAACCCCGCCCTGACCACCCGCAGCCAGGACCTGTTGCCCGATCCGCAGCGACCGGCCCACCACCTCTTCCAGGCTCAAACCCGGGAACGCCTTTGCAGCGGCGTCGGGGCCCACGAGCACCTCGTCCGCGGCGGCCGGCGCCCGCCCCACCGCGATCGGCCGCGGGAAGATGTCGAACAGCTCCGGCGTCACCCGCGCCACGCTCGCCGAGTAGTAGTCCGCCTCCTGGCCCGCGCCCGAACGCACCACCACCCCAAGGCTGTCGTGCGCCACGGTGGCCACGCCCGCCACCCCCGGCAGGGCCGCGATGTCTCGCGCCTCGCGCTCCGTGAACGGCGGCTTCGACAACGACGAACGCCTAAGCTCCGAAGGGCCACCGATGGTGGTCATCACCACCCGGTCCGCGCCCACCTCACGAAGGCGCGCCTGGAACCAGTCCTCGGTGCCGCCCTGGATGAACGACGCCACCATCAACGCCAGCACCCCCGCCGCCATGCCCGTCAACGCCACGCCCTCCCACACCGGCGGCGACAGCTCCTCACGCAGCGCCTTGTAGATCGGCACCCGCAAAAGCCACAACGCCGGCACCAGGCTCGCCAGCAGCGTGATCGCGAGGCCCATGCCGCCCGCCAACGCGAACGCCTGCCACGTCACCGGCAGAGGCCCCTCACCCACCCGCGCCAGGCGGTCGAGCAGCGGCCACAGCGCCACGCCCAGCAGCGTCCCGGCGCCGCCCAAGAGCAGCGCGTCGCCCGCCACGCCGACCAGCACCCGCCCGCGCGTGGCGCCAACCGCCCGCCTGAGCGCAGCCTCGCGCGCCCGGTCCGCCACCCTGAGCCCCATGAAGTTAGCCAGGTTCCCCACCGCCGCGATCAGCACCAAGAGCACGATCCACCTGGAGCCGCGCGACAGCTCGTCCGCCACCCGGTTACGGAACACCTGCTGCGAGCCCAGCCACACCTCCGAACCCACCACCTCGTACACCCACGCCGTCGGCAGCTCGTCCAAAGCCGCCCGCAGGCTCGCCTCCGCCAGCGCACGCTCACCCGGGAGGTGCTTCACGAACAGCATCGAGTCAGCCGGCCGCGG
This sequence comes from Trueperaceae bacterium, assembly GCA_019454765.1. Taxonomy (NCBI): domain Bacteria; kingdom Thermotogati; phylum Deinococcota; class Deinococci; order Trueperales; family Trueperaceae; species Trueperaceae bacterium. The sequence continues at coordinate 7,121 of JACFNR010000012.1, forward strand.
GTTGTTAGGGTTCACCAGCTCGAACGCCGGCGACGACGGCACCAGCGCCGCCACGTCCAGGTAACGGAACTCCGTGATCGCCTCCGGGACCGGCGCCAACACCCCCACCACACGCGCCGAACCCATCCCCAAAGACACCATCTCCCCAACCGCCGCCTCCGGACCGCCGAACACCTCCCGCGCCACCGTGTCGCCGATCACCACGAACGGCAGCCCCAGCAGCCGCGCGCGCTCGTCGAACCCCTCACCAGCCGCGAACTCCAGCCCCAGCACCCCGAAGAGCTCCTCGCTCACCGGCATGCGCGCGATCGACAATCGCTCGCCCAACACCCGCGACTGCGAACCCGCGAACGCCACCGCCCCCACCCCAGGCAGGCCGGAAAGCGACCGCGACTCCTCGAAGGTGATGCCGGAATTCAGCCCCGTGAACTCGAAATCAGGAGGGTACACCGACGGCTGCCGCACCACCAGCACGTCAGGCGCGAACTCCGCCGCCAGCGCCGCGATCTGCCGCGCCTGCCACGCCTGCAGCGCCGCCACCAACAAGAAAGCCGCCACACCGACAGCCACCGACAACACGGCGATGAACGACTGCGCACGACGCATAGCGAACCCCTCAGCAAGAAAAACAACTAGAGCGTTTGACCTGACGATACCCTGTGTGCGCGATAAGGCGCCAACGCTCCACGGCACCTGGCGACGGCCAGTTCAGTCCCGCGTGACGTTCACGTAATGGTGAGACTGCATCTGCCAAAGCTCGGCGTACGTTCCTCCAACCTCCAGCAACTCCTCGTGCGATCCCACCTCCACCACCCGCCCCTCCTCCAGCACGTAGATCGTGTCCGCCGTCCGCACCGAACCCAGCCGGTGCGTGATCAAGAGCGTCGTCACACCCTTCGCCAACGCTGCGAACTGCTGATACAGCTCGAACTCAGCCCGCGGATCCAGCGCCGACGTGGGCTCGTCGAGAATCAATAGCTGCGCCTGGTCACGCCGCGCCAGCGCACGACCCAACGCCACCTTCTGCCACTCGCCGCCCGAAAGCTCCGTGCCACCGAACTGCTTGCCCAGCCGCGCGTCGAGCCCGCCCTCCAGGCGCACCAAAAGTCCATCCAGGCCGCTCTGTTCCAGCAACTCAGCCGTGGCGGGCGCGTCAGGCTCGAGGCGCCCCTCTCCCAGCAAAAGGTTCTCCTGAAGCGTGAACTGGTAACGCCCGAAGTCCTGCACCACCGCCCCGACCGACGCCCGCCACGCCTCCAGGTCCAGTTCCCGCAGGTCCATCCCCTCCACCAGCACTTTCCCTTCGGCCGGGTCGTAGAAGCGCGCCAACAGCTTCGCCACCGTCGACTTGCCCGCCCCGTTCTCTCCCACCAGCGCAGTCACACTGCCCGGCGCCAGGCGCAGGCTCACGCCCTTGAGCGCCTCCCGCCCGTCGGGTAGGCGAACGACACGTCCACCAGCTCGACGCCCAGCGACGCCAGCCGCGGCACCGGCCGCACCGACGCCGACGTCGGTAGGTCGGGTTCGGCCGCCAGGAACGCGAAGAACCTCCGGAAGTACGCGAGCGTCTCCTGCAGCATCGAGCCGTCCTGCGCCAACAACAGCAGGTTCTGCTGCAGGTACAGCAGCGACTGCACCAACAGCAGGATGCTCCCCGCGCCCACTGCACCGGCCGCGGCGCGCGCCACCACCCACAGGAACGCGAAGCCGTTCGCCAACGCGCTCACGGCCACCAGCAGGTTCGCCCAGCCCGCCTGCCTGAAACGCACGCGCCGCATGGCACCGTGCGTCTCGGCGAACGCCGCCGCGTAACGCCCCCTCACCCACGGCCCGAAGCCGAACAGCCGCGCCTCCTTGGCGTACGTGTCAGTCAGCAGCAGCGAGCTCAGGTACTGCATCAGGCGCGCCTGCGGGCTGCGCGACACCATCGTCTCCCAGGCGTTGCTCTGCAAGGAGAACTGCACCAGCGCATGGGGCACCGCCGCCAGCACCACCAGCAGCGGCACCCACCACGCCACGGTGGCGAGCAGCGCCAGCACCGACGCCACCACCACCAGCTCCCTAAGGCCGTTCGTCACGTACACCAGCAGGTTCACCGGCTGGTACGCCGCCTGGTCCCTCAACACCTGCAGTTCGTCGTAGAAGCCCGCCGACTCGAACGCCGCCAAACCCGGCAACGAGTCCGCCTTGCCCATCAGCTCCAGGTTCACCCGCGCCGTCAGCTTCTCGTTCACGTTCCCCTGCAACGCCGCCGCCCACGGCGATAAGGACGACTCCAGCAACAACCCGCCAATCCACAGGCCCACCACCGGCAGGAACTCCACCCAGCCCACGCCGCCCAGGGTTACCGCCTCCGCCGCCAGGTCCACCACGGTCTTCGTCACCCAGATCAGCAACGCGGGAATCACGCCCTGCACCAGCAGCGCCACCAGCAACAGCCCCGACTCCAGCGGCGACGCCGCCCGCACCAAAGCGAACGAGCGCACCAGATCAGCCAAGAAGGACCGCGACGAAACTCCAGCACCCACCAACGAACCGCCTCCGTTGGCCGACCACCCCACAGCGCCTGGCCGGGACCGAACGCGCCGGCGCTTACGCCATTGGCATGGGGCCCAAACGCTCTCCCTCAGGCTGTCGACCTGAACCGAAGATAGCGCAACCTGCAAGCCACGCGCCGGACCGCAGCGGCGTACCCGCTCCACCCGACCGACAAGACGAAAGGCGTCACTCGATCAGGCGGCTGGTCGAGGTCGGACTCTATCGAAACCACGCCCCACGAGCGATCGAACCGGGCGGGACGCGACGAGGGTCCTGTCTCCCCATGGAGGCCTCGGCAACGGCGACTGAGCGCCCAGGGACGCGGTCAGAAACATTTCCCCGCCGGTAGCTTCACCAGCGGTAATGCCTGATGTGCTCCCCCCGCTCGGCGATCTCGCTCATGGCCTGGATGCCCAGCTCGATGTGGCGGTCGGTGAACTCGCTGAAGACCGCCTTGGCCGAGTCGCGCGTCTTTATGCCGCCGCGGCGCAGCGGGAGGTCGGAGACGAGGAGCAGCGCCCCGATGGGCACCTTGCTCGCGAAGCCGACGGAGAAGAGGGTGGCCGTCTCCATGTCGATGGCGAGCGCACGCTCCTCGTAGAGGTGCCGCTTGAACGGCTCGTCGAACTCCCAGAAGCGGTAGTCCGTGGTGTGCACGACGCCGGTGCGGTAGTCGAAGCCGCGCTCGACGATGATCTGCGAAACGAACTTCTGCACCTTGAAGGTGGGGAGCGCCGGCACCTGCGGCGGCATGAAGTGAGTCGACGCGCCCTCGTCGCGGATGGCAGCCGTGGGCAGGACGAAGTCGCCGATCTGGAGCGAACGGTGCAGCCCGCCGCACATCCCGAGGAACAGCACGGCCTTCGGGTCGGCCGTGGCCAGAACCTCGATGATGAGGGCGGCCACGGGCGAGCCGACGGAGAAGTTGACGATCGACACGCCCAGCTTGGCGCTGTGGCGCGCCATCATGGCGGAGCCGCGCGTCGTCACCACGTCGTCGGCCATGCCCTCGAAGCGGTCGAGGTAGTACTGGAAGTTGGTGAGCAGCACCTGCTTCTGGAAGGCCTCGGGCGCCGCTCCCGTGTAGCGCTCGAGGATCTCGCGGCCGATGCGCCACTTCTCGGGGTTGTTGTAGATGAGGTTGCGGTTGAGGGGGCGGCCGTCCTCGTCGAGGCCGGCATGCTCGTCGGCCGGCGCGCCCGCCGCGCCGGGGCCGGCCACGGCGGGCGCGGCGGCCTTGGGCGGGGTCTGGGGCCGTTCGTCTCGCTCCATGCGGCATCATAGCGCCGGCCGCGCGACGGCGCGGGGCCACGCGGCGTCGCGCGCCGAGGCGGTACAGTTGGCGGTCATGGTCCCCGCGAGCGACCGCACCACGCTACTCGAACGCAGCCTGACGGAGCGCGTCCTCGTGCTCGACGGCGCCATGGGTACGATGATCCAGCAGGCGGGTCTGGACGAGGCGGCGTTCCGGGGAGCGCGCTTCGCCGGTCACGCGCGCGACCTGCGGGGCGCCAACGACCTGCTATGCCTGACGCGCCCCGACCTGATCGACAGCATCCACCGCGATTACCTGCGCGCCGGCGCCGACATCATCGAGACGAACACCTTCAACGCCACGCGCATCGGCCTGGCGGAGTACGGGCTGGGCGACGTGGTGGCCGAGATCAACGAGGTAGCGGCCCGCCTGGCGCGCGCGGCGGCGGACGAGGCGGCAACGCCGGAGAGGCCGCGTTGGGTGGCCGGCTCGATCGGCCCGACCAACAAGACGCTCAGCCTCAGCCCCCGCGTGGAGGACCCCGCCTACCGCGAGGTGAGCTTCGAGGAGGTCTACGCCGGTTACCGCGAGCAGGCCGACGCGCTCGCCCGTGGCGGGGTCGACATCTTCCTGGTGGAGACGGTGTTCGACACGCTGGTAGCCAAGGCGGCCATCCTCGCCTGCCAGGACGCCTCGGACGCGGCCGGCCGCCGCATCCCGCTCGTCGTGTCCGGCACGATCACGGACAACTCGGGGCGCACGCTCTCCGGCCAGACGCTCGAGGCGTTCTGGACCTCCGTCCGGCACGCGGCGCCGCTCGCCGTGGGCCTCAACTGCGCCCTGGGACCCAGGGAACTCAGGCCGCACGTGGAGGAGCTCAGCCGGCTGGCCGACGTGTACACGTTCGTCTACCCCAACGCCGGCCTGCCCAACGCCTTCGGCGGTTACGACGAGACGCCCGCCGCCATGACGGAGGTGATGAGCGAGTTCCTGCAGCGCGGCTGGACGAACGTGATCGGCGGCTGCTGCGGCACCACCCCGGAACACATCCGCGCCTTCGCGGCGGCTGCCGCCACGGCGCGGCCCCGCAAGCGCGCGGAGCCCGACACGCGCCCGCGCTTCGCCGGGCTGGAGCCGCTCGTCATGCGCCCCGGCATGAACCTGGTGAACGTGGGCGAGCGCACCAACCTGACGGGCTCCAAGCGCTTCAAGCGCCTCGTGGTGCAGGGCGACTTCGCGGCCGCCGTGGAGGTGGCGCGGGAACAGGTCGCAGGCGGCGCGCAGGTCATCGACGTGAACTTCGACGACGGCCTCATCGACGGCCCCGCCGCCATGGCTCGCTTCCTCGACCTGCTGGCCGCCGAGCCCGACGTGGCGCGGGTGCCGGTCATGCTCGACTCGTCCAACTGGGCGGTGCTCGAGACGGGCCTCAAGCACCTGCAGGGCCGCGGGATCGTGAACTCCATCTCCCTCAAGGAGGGCCCGGAGCAGTTCCTGAGGCAGGCGCGCGTGGCCAAGCGCTACGGCGCCGCCGTCGTGGTCATGGCGTTCGACGAGACGGGCCAGGCCGACACCTTGGAGCGGCGCTGCCGGGTCTGCGAGCGCGCCTACCGGTTGCTCACGGAGGAGGCCGGGCTGGCGCCGCAGGAGATCATCTTCGACCCGAACATCCTCACCGTGGGCACCGGGATGCGCGAGCACGCGCGCTACGCCGTCGACTTCATCGAGGCCGTGCGCTGGATCAAGGGCAACCTGCCGGGGGCGCTCACGTCGGGCGGCCTCTCGAACGTGTCGTTCTCGTTCCGCTCGAGCCCGCCCGTGCGCGAGGCCATGCACGCCAGCTTCCTCTACCACGCCGTCGCCGCCGGGCTCGACATGGCCATCGTCAACCCGGAGACGCTCGAGGTGTACGAGAACGTGCCCGCTCAGCTGCTCGAGCTCGTGGAGGACGTGCTGTTCGACCGCCGCGAGGACGCCACCGAGCGCCTCGTGGCCCACGCGGCCACCCTGGCGCCGGGCGCGTCGGGGCCGAAGGCGAAGGACGACGCCTGGCGCGCCTGGCCGGTGGAGCGGCGCCTGCGCCACGCCCTCGTGCTGGGCGTCGACGAGCAGATCGAGGCCGACGCGCTCGAGGCGATGGGCGTGCTCGGAGGGCCGCTGGCCGTCATCGAGGGTCCGCTCATGGACGGCATGAACGAGGTGGGCGACCTGTTCGGCGCCGGCAAGATGTTCCTGCCCCAGGTCGTGAAGAGCGCGCGGGTGATGAAGAAGGCGGTGGCCGTGCTCACTCCCCACCTGGAGGCCGAGAAGGGCGCGGGCGTGAGCACCAGCGCGGGACGGATCGTCATGGCGACCGTCAAGGGCGACGTGCACGACATCGGCAAGAACATCGTCGGGGTGGTGCTGGGCTGCAACGGTTACGACGTGACGGACCTGGGCGTCATGGTGCCGGCCGACCGGCTGCTCGACACGGCCGCCGAGCTGGGCGCCGCCGCCGTGGGCGTCTCGGGACTCATCACGCCGTCGCTCGACGAGATGGTGCACGTGGCGCAGGAGATGGAGCGGCGCGGCATGACGCTGCCGCTCCTCATCGGCGGGGCCACCACCTCGCGCGTCCACACCGCCGTCAAGATCGCGCCCGCCTACCCCTCCGGGCTGACCGTGCACGTGGCCGACGCCTCCCGCGCCGTGGGGGTCATGGGGCGGATCGTGTCGGAGGAGCAGCGCGGGGCGTTGGCGGCCGAGACGGCCGAGCAGTACGAGGAGCTCAGGCGCCTGCACGCCAACCGCAAGCAGCGCGAGCTGGTGAGCATCGCCGAGGCGCGCGCCAACGCGCCCCGCTTCGAGGCCGGGCCGCCTCCCGCGCCGGCCGAGCCGGGCGTCCACACGCTCGTGCCGGTGCCGCTCGACGACCTCCGGCCGATCGTCGACTGGGGGCCGTTCTTCCACGCCTGGGAGCTCTCCGGCAAGTACCCGGCCGTGCTGCACGACCCCGACCTGGGGCCCGCGGCCCGTGAGCTCTTCGACGACGCTCAGCGGCTGCTGGACGCCGCCGTGGCCGAGGAGTGGTTCGAGGCGCGCGCCGTGTTCGGCCTCTTCCCCGCCAACGCGGACGGCGACGACCTCCTCGTCTACGAGGACGCGGAGCGGCGGCGCGTGGCCGCGCGCGTGCCGACGCTGCGCCAGCAGTTCGCCACCCGCGACGGCAGGCCCAACCTCGCGCTGGCCGACTTCGTGGCGCCGGTGGCCACGGCCCCCGACTGGCTGGGCGCGTTCGTGGTGACCATCCACGGCGGCGAGGAGCGCGCCGCCGCCTTCAAGCGGGCCAACGACGACTACTCGGCCATCATCGTCCAGGCGCTCGCCGACCGGCTGGTGGAGGCCACGGCCGAGCACCTGCACCGCCTCGTGCGCACGCGCTACTGGGGCTACGCGCCGGACGAGGCGCTCACCGCCGAGCAGCTCATCGCCGAGGAGTACCGCGGCATCAGGCCGGCCCCCGGCTACCCCGCCTGCCCGGACCACCGCCCGAAGCTGCAGATCTTCTCGCTGTTAGGCGCCACGCGGGCCGTGGGGGCGAGTCTCACGGAGGGGTTGTCGATGGCCCCAGGCTCCACGGTGTCGGGGCTCTACTTCTCTCACCCCGAGGCGCGCTACTTCGACGTCGGCAGGATCGGCCGGGACCAGGTCGAGGACCTGGCCGCACGCACGGGGACGGACCTGCGGGAGCTCGAGCGCTGGCTCGCCCCGCGGCTCGACTACACCCCGTAGCGCCTCAGCCGAGGACGCCCGCCAACCAGGCCGTGATGCCGACACGGATGGGCATGAAGTAGACGTTGGTGTCGTGCTCGGCCGCGAAGTCGAGGGCGGCGCCGGCGAAGCGCCGGTGCCACTCCAGGCTGGGCTCGAACCCGGCCGGGAACACGGCGCGGTTGCGCTTCAACCAGTAGTCCATGGCGTTGCGCGTGGTCACGCTCGTGACGCCCCAGAAGACGGGCACGCCCGGCAACATCTCGCGCCACACCGCCATGAGGCGCAGGTCGAAGAACGGCTGCGTGAAGAAGCCGTCGGCGCCCGCCTCGAGCTTGCGGTGAGCGTACTCGAGCTCGTGGCTGAAGCCGGCGCGGTACGGGTCGAGCCCCGCGTACACCCGCCAGTCCGGGAACTGGCGCTTGAACGCCCGGATCACCTCCACGGAGTGGGCCCCCGTGAGGGGCCTGGCCATGGTGGCGGGCGGGTCGCCGGTCACGACCAGCACCTCGTTCACGCCCGCCGCGCTGAGCCGCGCACCGGGCCACCAGTCGGCGCCGGGGTCGACCTCCATGGCCCGCACGTGGGGGACCGCCCGGTAGCCGGGGTGACTCGCGCGGACCTGCAGGGCCGCCTGCCAACCGGCGAGTTTGAAGTGCGCCAGGTCGGGGACGTTGACGGCGTCGACCGCGTTCAGGGACGCCACCTCGCTCAGTTGGGCCAGGAAGCTGTCGTTGCTGCGGGGCACTACCTCGATGGCGACGCGCACCCCGGGAGCATATCGCGCCAGATCGACCGCTCAGTCCCGACTCAGACGAGGAGCCCGCCCTCCAGCGGCTCGAAGCGGGCGCTGAAGTGCCTGAGCACGGGCGGCGCCTCCACCATGCGCACGCCGCGCACGCGCTCCCTCACCTCGCCCACGTGGAGGAGCACCTCGGCCAGGTAATCCACGTGGCTCTGGGTGTAGGTGCGGCGCGGGAAGGCCAACCGCACCAGCTCGAGGGGCGCCGGCTTCTCGCTGCCGTCGGGTTGGCGCCCGAACATGACGGAGCCGATCTCCACCCCGCGCACGCCGCCCACCAGGTAGAGGACGAGCGACAGCGCCCAGGCGGGGTACTGGTGACTCGGGATGTGGGGCAAGAGCCTCCCCGCGTCCAGGTAGACGGCGTGCCCGCCGGTGGGCTGGATTATGGGGATGCCGGCGTTCACGAGCCTCTCGCCCAGGTACTCGATGGACCTGAGGCGGTAGCGCAGGTACGGTTCCTCCAGCGCCTCGCCGAAGCCGACCGCCAGCGCGTCTAGGTCGTAGCCGGCCAGGCCGCCGTAGGTGGGGAACCCCTCACCGAGTATCAGCAGGTTGCGAGCGGCGACGGCGAGCGAGTCGTCGTTCAGGGCGAGGAAGCCGCCGATGTTCGCCATGCCGTCCTTCTTGGCGCTCATGGTCGCGCCGTCGGCGTAGCTGAACATCTCCCGGGCGATCTCGCGCGGCGTGCGGTGGGCGTTCCCCGGCTCGCGCAGCTTGATGAAGTAGGCGTTCTCGGCGTAGCGGCAGGCGTCCAGGATGAGCGGCACCCCGAAGCTCTTGCACATGGCGCTCACCTCGCGCACGTTGGCGAGCGACACGGGCTGACCACCGCCCGAGTTGTTGGTGACCGTGAGCATGACGAACGGCACGCGCGCGCCGTCCTCCTCGAGCAGCAACCTGAGCGCCGCCACGTCCATGTTCCCCTTGAAGGGGTGGATGACGTCGGGGTGGTGCGCCTCGCTCATGGGGAGGTCGACGGCGATGGCGCCGACCGCCTCGATGTTGGCGCGGGTGGTGTCGAAGTGGGTGTTGCTGGGCACCACGTCGCGGTGCTTGAGCGCCGCCCCGCAGAGGATTCGCTCAGCAGCGCGCCCCTGGTGCGTCGGGAAGACGTGCTTGAAGCCGGTGATCCCCTTGACGGCCGCCTCGAAGCGGTCGAAGGAGCGACTCCCGGCGTAGCTCTCGTCGCCGCGCATCATGGCGGCCCACTGCTCGCTCGACATGGCGCCCGTGCCGGAGTCGGTCAGCAGGTCGATGAGGACGTGATCGGCGTGCAGGTTGAAGAGGTTGTAGCCCGCCTCGGCGAGCGCCAGCTCGCGCTCGGCGCGGGTCGTGAAGTGGATCGGCTCGACCGACTTGATGCGGAACGGCTCGATGATGGTATGGAACTGCGGGTCGACGCGGTCTAGCGGCATGCGGCCTCCTCCACCGACCCCGCAGGGGGCGGGTCGCCGCCACTGGGCACGCGACCTCTCGGCGCCTTCGACAGGTGCTCACATGGTAACGCCGCGCCCGGGCGCGGCGCGGCGCCACGCGGAGTTGTACGAGGGAGGTTCTCAGCCGAGCAGCGCGGCTATGCGCCGCAGCGCCTCCTCGATGGAGGCCATGTCGGTCGCGTAGCTCATCCGCACCTGCCCGGGCGCCGAGAAGTCGGTGCCTGGCACGACGGCCACGCGCGCCTCGTCCAGCAGCCTGATGGCGGCGCGCTCCTCGTTCGGGTCCAGCGCGGCCGTGTCGACCATGACGTAGAACGCCCCCGCCGGCTTGGGGGTCTTGAGCCCCAGCCGGTTCAGGCCGGCAACGAGCACGTCGCGCCGTTCCCGGTAGGCGGCGCGCGTTATGGCTTGGAACGCCGCGGTCCTCTCGACCTCGTTCAAGGCGGCGACGGTGGCGTGCTGCGCCAACGAGTTGGCCCCGGAGGTCGATTGCCCCTGCAGGCGCACCATGGCGGCGATGAGCGGCTTGGGCCCGGCCCCGAAACCGATGCGCCACCCGGTCATGGCGTAACCCTTGGAGGCGCCGTGCACCACCAGGGTGCGGTGCGGAACGTAGCTGGCCGCGGTGGTGAACTGACCGTCGTAGACGAGGTGTTCGTAGAGGTCGTCGGTGAAGAGCCACAGGTCGTGCTCGTCCGCAAGCTCGGCCATGGCGCGCACGAGCTCGGGGGGGTAGACGGCGCCCGTCGGGTTGGACGGCGAGTTGACGAGCAGCACCTTGGTGCGCGGCGTGATGGCGGCCCGGACGGCGTCCAGGTCGGGGACGAAACCGTCCTCCGGCCGCGCCATCACCGCGACAGGCACCCCGCCGGCCAGGGCGACCTGGGCCGGGTAGCTGACCCAGTAAGGCGCCACCATGACGACCTCGTCGCCCGGCTCCAGCACCGACATGAAGGCGTTGTAAAGCGTCTGCTTCCCGCCGTTGCTGACGAGCACCTGGTCGGGCGCGTACTCCAGGCCGTTCTCGCGCTTGAACTTGGCGGCGACCGCCTCGCGCAGTTCGGCCGTGCCCTCCGTGGCCGTGTACTTGGTGAGGCCGAGGCGGATGGCCTCGCGCGCCGCCTCCAGCACGTGCTCGGGCGGCAGGAAGTCGGGCTCCCCTGCCGTCATCGAGATGACGTCGACGCCCTGCCGCGCCAGCTCCTTGGCGCGAGCGGCGAAGGCGACCGTGGACGACGCCTTGAGGGTGGCGACGCGCTGGGACAGCCCGGGCATGCTCAGCCCTCGAGTTCCGGGAAGAAGATGCCGATCTCGCGCGCGGCCGTGGCGGGCGCGTCGGAGCCGTGCGCCACGTTCTCGTCGATGGTGGTGGCGAAGTCGCCGCGGATGGTGCCCTGCTGGGCATCCTTCGGGTTGGTGGCGCCCATCATGCCGCGCCAGCCGGCGATGGCGTTCTCGCCCTCCAGGACCATGGCGACCACGGGACCCGAGGTGATGAAGCTCACCAGCCCCTCGAAGAACGGCTTGCCGGCGTGCTCGCCGTAGTGACGTTCGGCCATCTCGCGGGTGATGACCATCTGCTTGAGGGCCACGATGCGGTAGCCCTTCGCCTCGATGCGCGAGACGACGTTGCCCACCAGGCGGCGCTTCACGCCGTCGGGCTTGACCATTGCGAATGTGCGTTCGGTAGCCATGACGGCTGAGGATATCACGCAGCCGCCGGCGCTCCCCGCCGTCGCTGCCGGCCCGGCGCGGCCCCTAGTCGGCGCCGAGCTGGCCCAGGTGGTCGAGGTCGTGACCCGCCAGGTAACGCACCATCTGGTCGACGCTCTCCGGGCCGCGACCCAGGTGGACGCCCTCGGCCAGCCAGTCCTGCAGCGTGAGACTCGTAAGCCACGCCAGGTTCCACGACCGCAGGGCGCGGAACGCCTCGAGGGCCAGCGTGGGGTCGAGGCGCAGGTACCGCTCGGCCCACACGTCCTGGTCGAACGGGGCGAGCTCCGTCCCGGGCGCCGCCACCGTCTGCCGCAGGCGCCAGGCGAACGCCACCTCGACGTCGGCGAGGTGCGCGACGACGTCGCGGCGCCGCCACTTGCCTGGGGCGTACGGGGCATCGAGGACGTCTCTGGGCATGGCGGCGACGAGCTCGGCGAGGCGCACGGGCGTGGCCCTGAGCACCTCGATGGGGTCGTCGCCACCGAGGAGGGCGGCGGCGCGCCGTTGGAAGTCGGCCATAGGGCCCCACTCTAGCCGCCTCGCCCCCGTGAGGGGCGGTCGCGACGCGGGCGCGCGTCAGGCGGCCGAGTCCGCCTCGCCCGCCGCGAGGGCGCCGCCGGTGAACGCCCGGTCGAACGCCTGCACGACCTCGGGGTCGAACTGGGTGCCGGAGCCGCGGCGGATCTCCTCCGCGGCCGCCTGCGGGCTGACGGCCTTGCGGTGGGCGTGGTCGTGCGTGAGGGCGTCGTAGGCGTCGGCCACGGCCAGGATCCGCGATTCGGGAGGGATGTTCTCCCCCGCCAACCCGTTGGGGTAGCCCTCGCCGTTCCACCACTCGTGATGCGTGAGGGCGATCAGCTCTGCCAGGCGCATCATCGGGGAGCGGCTGCCGGCAAGCAGCTCCGCCCCGGCCTTGGCGTGCCCCTTCACGACGGCGTACTCCGCCTCCGTCAGGCGCCCGGCCTTGAGCAGGATGCCGTCGGGGATGGTTATCTTGCCGACGTCGTGGAGCCGCGCCGCCCGCAGGAGCAGCTCGACCCGGCCGGGCAGCATGCCGAGCTCCCGGGCCAGCACGCCGCACGTGTGGGCCACGCGCCAGGTGTGCTCGCCCGTGTCGTCGTCGCGGTACTCGGCGGCGCGCGCCAGCCGCACCAGCATCTCGAGCTGCGAGTGCTCGAGCTCCTGCGTGCGCCTGCGCACGGCGGACTCGAGCCGCTCGTTCTGCTGCTGCAGCTCGAGCTGGTAGTGGCGCGTCTCCAACAGGTTCCTGATCCGCAAGCGCGCCTCGGTGGGGTTGACGGGTTTGGTCAGGAAGTCGCGCACGCCGTTGGCGAGCGCCGTCTCGCGGAGTTCGGTGCGCGAGTCCCCCGTGACCATGAGCACCGGGAAGGCGTCGGGGAGGTTGGGTCCCAACTCGGCGAGCACGCCGAGGCCGTCGCGGTTAGGCATGTGTTGGTCGATCACGAGCAGGTCGGGGGCCTCGGTCACGAAGCGCTCGGCGGCGGCGAGCGGGTCGTCGCACACCCTCACGTCCTGGTAGCCGGCGCGGGTGAGGAGCCCCCGCATGAGCACAAGGGCCGACTCCTCGTCGTCCACCAGTAGTATGCGCATGCCCGTGAGGTCCACTGTCCTCTCATGATAGTAGGGCGCGGTCATGCTCACTGCTAGTTTCTCCCCATCTCCCCCTGGTCGCAGGGTAGGCGCGGCCTTGACGGCCACCCGGATGATAGGGAACGGCCGATGACGGGGTTCTTACGGCGCGGCCGTGGCGCGCCCCAGCGGTGCGGCCGGCGACGTCACCGCCGCCGGCCGCACCGGTCTCCTCGGCCCCTCGGCTAGCTCAGAGGCCCGCCAGCAGCCGCGGACCGGCGCTCAGCAGCGTGTGCCACCAGCCCGGGAACACGCCCAGCAGCAACGTGCCCGCGAGCGCGAGGGCGATGGCAACCTGCGTGGCTCCCGACCGGAAGGCGGGCGGCTCGTAGGCGCTCTCGCGGAAGTACATGTACGCCACGACCCGGAAGTAGTACACGAGGGCCACGATGCTCGTGGCGATGCCCAGCACGGCCAGCCACACGTAGCCCGCGTCGATCACCGCCTGGAAGACGAGGACCTTGCCCGCGAAGCCGACGAGGGGCGGGATGCCGCCCAGGCTGAGCATGAACAGCGTCATCACGGCCGCCAGCCACGGGCGTCGCTTGGCGAGGCCGGCGAAGCGTTCCAGGTCGTCGCCGTGGTCGTTGGCGTCGCTGATCAGGCTCAGCACCGCGAACGCGCCCGCGTTCATGAAGGCGTAGGCCGTGAGGTAGAAGGCCGCGGCCGCGACGCCGCCGTGATCGGTCGCCAAGAGCGCCAGGCCGAGGTAGCCGGCGTGCGCGACGGACGAGTAGGCGAGCATGCGCTTGACGCCCCGCTGCATGAGCGCGCTGAAGTTGCCGACCACCAGCGTGAGCGCGACCATGACGGCCAGGGCCGTCAGCAACCACGGCTGCAGCGCCGGGAACACGACCGTCGCCAGCCGCAGGAGCGCCGCGAACGCCCCGATCTTGATGACCACCGTCATGAACGTGACGACCGGCGTAGGCGCGCCCGTGTAGACGTCGGGCGCCCACTGGTGGAAGGGGGCGAGGGCGGCCTTGAAGCCGAGACCCGCCAGTACCAGCGCGCCGCCGAGGGTCGCGAGCAGGGTGAGGTTCCCGGAGGACAGGGCCGCGGCCACGTCGCCGTAGACGAAGGAACCGGCCGCGCCGTAGACGAGCGCCGCGCCGTAGATGAGGATGGCCGAGCCGAACGCGCCGAGCAGGAAGTACTTCATGCCCGCCTCCTCGGACTGGCGGTCGCGGGTCCGCCACGCCGACAGGGCGTAGACGGGAAGCGACATGATCTCGAGCCCGAGGATCAGGGTGATGAGGTCGCCCGCCGAGGCCATCACGACGGCGCCCAACGCAGACAGCAGCATGAGCGGGTAGTACTCCGGGTGCTCCATGCCGCCCCGCTGCAGCTGGTCCCAGCTGACGAGCACGGCGGCGACCGTCCCGAGGAGGATCACCAGCGTGAGGGTCAGGGCGGGCACGTCGCCCAGGTAGCGCAGACCGAAGCTCGCCGCGTTCGCCTCACCCGACAGGAGCTGCGCCAGCGTGAAGACGCCGGCCGTGATCACGCCGATGAGCGCCGCCCCGGCGGCGCCCCGCGAGTCGCGGCTGAACAGCGCGATGAACAGGGTGACGGCTGCCGTCACCAACAGGGCGATGGCGGGCGCCAGCACGCTCCAGTGGATGTCGATCTGACCGGGGAAGGTCACCGCGCACCTCCGACGTCGCTGAGGGTGATGCCACCAGGCGCGGCCGCGGCGCGCTCGAGTTGCAGTTCGGCCAGCTGCGACTGCGACTCGATGCGCTGCAGGTGCGGAGCCGGCATCAGGCCGAAGAGCAGCACGCCGACGATGACCGGCAGAAGCACGTACATCTCGAGCGCGTCGAGATCCTTGACAACGGCCTCCGACCGGCCCTGGAACAGGCGCTGGTAGAGGTTGACGCCGTACACGCCGGCGGCGATGACCGTGAGCGTGGCGATGGCCGCCGGCCAGGGCGACGTCTGGAACGCCCCGAGGAGCGACATGAACTCGCCCGGGAAGTTGGAGAGCCCCGGCACGCCGATGAAGGTGAAGATCAGGAAGAGCGTGAACGCTGCCAGGGCGGGCGCGGCCTTGGCCAGGCCGCCGTAGTCGGCGAGGTAGAGGGAGCGGCGGCGGTGGTAGAGCATGCCGACGATCAGGAAGAGTCCGCCGGTCGACACCATCTGCGCGGCCAGGAAGTACATGGCGCCGCTCATGCCGGCCAGGTGCATGCCGAACACGCCCACACCGATGATCCCCATGTGCGACAGCGACCCGTAGGCGAGGAAGCGCTTGAGGTGGTTGCTGCCGATGGCGCCGAAGGCGCCGTACAGGGCCGTGACCGCGGACAGGGCCAGTAGGATCGGCGCCACCCGCAGGGCACCGGCCGGCAGTAGCGGCAGGCCCCACGCGAAGAAGCCGAACGCGCCCACCTTGTAGAGCGAGCCGAGCACGTCGGCGGCGCCCGAGGGGTGGTTCTGCTCGTTGAGGTCGACGAGCCAGGAGTGGAGCGGCCAGATGGGCAGCTTCACCGCCATGCCGATGGCGAGGCCGACGAACAGCCACGTCTGCGTGGCGACCGGCAGTTCGGGGGCGGCGAGCATCAGGTCGATGACGTGGAACGACGCGGCGCCGGAGAGCGCCTTGACGGCGAGGATGCTGATCAGCATGAAGAACGAACCCGTCACCGCGTACACGAGGTACTTGACGGTCGCCTCGCGGCGCCGCTCGCCGCCCCAGATGCCGAGCAGCAGCAGGCCGGGGATGAGGGTGGCCTCCCAGAAGACGTAGAAGAGGACGAGGTCCTTGGCGAGGAAGATGCCGTTGAGGCCGCCCAGGGCCACGAGCAGCAGCGCGGCGAAGCCGGCGGCGCCGCTCGCCACGCGCGTCGTGGCGACGAGCACCGCTGGGATCATCATGAGGGCGGCCGCGAAGGTCAGGACGGAGCCCGCGCCGTTGCCGTCGAGCGAGAAGCTCACGCCGATGCCGGGCAGCCAGGTCAGGTCGAGGGGGCGGGTGCCCGGCAGGAAGATGGCGAGCACCAGCGTGGCGACGGCGCCGGCGACGGCCAGCACGCGCGCCAAGGGGAGGACGCGGCGGGCCAGCATGACGAGCGCTGCCGCCACGAGCGGGACGACGATCATCGCGAGCGCTATCACTTGAGCACCCCTAGCAGCGCCGCGACCAGCGCGAGGCCGGCGGCACCCACGAACATCGCGAAGGCGTAGGCCCTGATGTGGCCCGACTGCCACCTTCGGACGACGCCGCCGAGGAGGGGGACGAGTCCGGCAAGGGACACGAGCCCGCGGTCGACGACCTCCTTGTCGAGCAGGCTCACGGCCTCGGCCGCGCCGCTACCCGTGTCGGTGAAGAGCGCCTTGTAGAGGGGGTCGAAGCCGAACGCCCCACGCGACGCCCCGGCGAGCACCGTGTCGCCCGCGCGCTTGGCGAGGGCGCCCTTGGAGGTGACGTAAACCCAGTACCCGAGCCCGAGCCCCACCAGGGCGACCGCGGCGGAACCCAGCACGAGCAACCACTCGGTCGCGACGCTCGGGTGCGAGAACTCCCCCGCCGCGGTGGCGCGCGCCAACCACGCCTGGACGCGGTTGTCCGTGAGGAAGGCGGGCAGTCCCACGTAACCGATGAGGACGCTGCCGATGGCGAGCACGACGAGGGGCGCCGTCATCACGGCGGGCGACTCGTGCACCCGTTCCGCCACGCCGCGGTCCAGTCGCTCCTCGCCCCCGAAGATCAGGTAGTACCAGCGGAACATGTAGAAGGCGGTGATGCCGGCAGTGATCATCAGCAGCCAGAACAGCACCCCACCTCCCACGTCGGCCAGCACGCCGCTCGTGAAGGTCGCGACGACGATGGCGTCCTTGCTGAAGAAGCCCGACAGGAACGGCACGCCCGCGATGGCCAGCGTCGCTATCAACGCCGTCGTGCCTGTCACCTTCATGCGCTTGCCGAGGCCGCCCATCTTGCGGATGTCCTGCTCGCCGCCCAGGGCGTGGATGACGGAGCCGGCGCCGAGGAAGAGCAGCGCCTTGAAGAAGGCGTGGGTGAGCACGTGGAAGATGCCGGCCCAGTACGCGCCGGCCCCCACGGCCGCCACCATGAAGCCGACCTGGGAGATGGTCGAGTAGGCGAGGATGCGCTTGATGTCGGTCTGGCCCACCGCCGCGATGGCGGCGACGAGCGCGGTGAGCACCCCGATCCAGGCGACGGTGGCGAGGGCGCCCGGCGCCACCGCGTAGACGGCGCTGGTCCTGGCGATCAGGTAGACGCCGGCCGTGACCATGGTGGCGGCGTGGATGAGCGCCGACACCGGGGTGGGCCCGGCCATGGCGTCCGGCAGCCAGACGTGCAGCGGCAACTGCGCCGACTTGCCGGTGGCCGCCAGTAGGTAGAGGAGCCCGATGCCCGTGAGGGCGGCGGAGCCGTAGAGCATGGTGGGCGCCATGGCGGTCACCGTCGCGATGTCGAGCGTGCCGAACACCTTGAAGGTCAGGAACATGGCGAGCAGGAAACCGAAGTCGCCGACGCGGTTGACGATGAAGGCCTTGCGGCCGGCGCCGGCGTTGGCGAGGTCCTTGTACCAGAAGCCGATGAGGAGCATCGAGCAGACGCCCACGCCCTCCCAGCCGACGAACATGAGCACGAAGGAGTCGGCCATCACTAGCACGAGCATGGAGGCGACGAACAGGTTGAGCTGCGCGAAGAAGCGCGAGTAACCGTCGTCGCCGTGCATGTAGCCGATGGCGTACACGTGGATGAGGAAGCCGACGCCCGTGATGATCATCATCATCAGGACGCTCAACTGATCCAGGTGGAAGCCCAGCGAGACGGTGAAGTCGCCGGCCCGCAGGAACTCGCCGAAGCCCACCCTGACGGCCTCGCCCCCGCCGGCCACGCCGATGAAGGCGAGGAGCGACAGCACGAAGCCGGCGCCGACCGCCACGCTGCCGACGATGCCGGGGGCGGGCTCCTTCAGGTTCTTGCCGAAGAAGGCGTTCACGAGCGCACCCACCAGCGCGATCAGCGGCGCCAGCGACGCCCAGGCGACCATGTCGGTCATGCGCGCACCTCCGAGAGCTCGTCCACGTTGGTGCTCACGCGGTTACGGAAGATGGCGACCAGTATGCCCAGCCCGACGGCGACCTCCGCGGCCGCAACGGCCAGGACGATGAAGACGGCGGCCTGGCCGTCCAGCGCGATGCGAGCGCCGCCGGCGCTCCACGCCCGCGCGTAGGCGACCATGGCGAGGTTGGCCGCGTTGAGCATCAGCTCGACCGACAGGAACAGCATGATGGCGCTGCGCCGCGTCAGCACGCCGACGCCTCCCAGCACGAACAGCACGGCGCTCAGGGCCACGTAGTACTCGGTGGCTACCACCTCAGCGCCCCCCGCCGGCGGCCTCGGAGACCGGCGCGCCTTCCCCGCCGACCCCGAGATACGGCTCGTGCGGAGCGCCGCGACCGGCCAGGCTCCGTTCCTGCGGGCGCGTCTCCGGCGCCGCGCGCTGCACCAACCCGACAGCCGCCACGACGCCCGTCAGGAGCAGCACGCCCACCAACTGGAAGGCCAGCAGGTAGTCCGTGAAGAGCACCTCGGCGATGCTGCCCGCGTTGCCGCCCGCCAGCGTCGTCGTCACGACGTCGGCCGCCGGGAGCGGCCTGGCGCTGATGACGGCGACCGCGACCACGGCCACGGCCGCCACCGCGGCCGCCACCCAGGCGGCCGGCCTCAGCCAGGCGAGGCGGTCGCCGAGCCGCTCGCCGCCCACGTTCAGGAGCATGATGACGAAGAGGAAGAGGACCATGATGGCGCCCGCGTAGACGATCACCTGCACGGCGGCCAGGAAGTGCGCCTGGAGGGTGACGTACGTGACGGCCAACGCCAGCAGCGTGCCGACCAACGCCAGGGCGGCGTGCACCGGTTGGCGCAGCGTCACGACGCCCACGCCCCCGGCGACGAGCAGGACTGCCAGAACGGCGAAGCCGACCATGTCAGTAGTCCACGCCTTCCAGCTCGACGCGGTGGTCGGCGTCGAAGCCGAGCCTCACGTCCTTGCCCTTCGCCTCCGCCTCGCGCCGCTGCCACTTGCTACCCTTGGTGCCGACGAGCATGTCTTCCTTGCGGTAGACGAAGTCCTGGTAGCGGAAGTCGGCCAGCTCGAACTCGTGACCGAGCACGACGGCGCCGGTGGGGCACGCCTCCTCGCAGAAGCCGCAGAAGATGCAGCGCAGCATGTTGATCTCGTAGATCTTGGCGTAGCGTTCGCCGGCCGAGGTGGGGTTGTCAGGGTCGTTCTCGGCCGCCTCGACGTAGATGCAGTAGGTGGGGCACGCCGCGGCGCATAGCGAGCAGCCGATGCACTTCTCGAGGTCAGTGTCGGGGTGCCGCAACAGGTGGTGCCGGCCGCGGAAGCGCGCCTGCATGTCGACCTTGTCGCGCGGGTACTGCACCGTGACCGGCCGCTTGAACAGGTAGCCGAGGGTGAGGCCCATCCCCTTGGCGATGTCGATAACGCTCATGAGCGTGCACCTCCGTGGCGCGGCGCGCCTGGCCGCGGCGGGCGGGGGGCGGCGCCGACGAGGTCAGATGACATAGGCGATCACCGCCCCGGTGACGAGCGCGGCGACGAGCGCGAACTCGAAGACGTAAAGCCAGCCGAAGCGCATGAGCTGGTCGTAGCGCAGCCGCGGCAGCGTGGCCTTGAGCCAGATGAACAGGAACATGAAGATGGCCATCTTCAGGACCAGCCACACGATCGGCCACTCCGAGATGCCCGGCACGACCGCGTCGAGGAACCGCGGTCCGCGGTAGCCGCCAAGGAAGAGGGTGCTGATGAAGGCGGACGCGGTCATCATGTTGACGTACTCGGCCATCTGGTAGAGCGCCCACTTGATGGAGGAGTACTCGGTCAGGTAGCCGGCGACCAACTCCTGCTCGGCCTCCGGCAGGTCGAACGGGGTGCGGTTCACCTCGGCCGTCCCACTGATCACGAACGTGACGAACGCCAGCGCCAGCCCCGGCCAGAGCCAGGGGCTGACCGACCAGATCCCCACCTCGACGATCTCGCGCAGGTTGAGGGTGCCGGCCACCATGATGACGGCCAGCACGCTGAGGCCGAGGCCCAGCTCGTAGGAGATGATCTGGGCGCTCGAGCGCAGCGACCCCAGGAGCGAGTACTTGCTGTTGGACGCCCAGCCGCCGAGGAATATGCCGTACACGCCCAGCGAGGTCGCAGCGAAGATGTACAGGATCCCGATGTCGAGGTCCATGACCCACGGGTTGAGGCCGAAGAGGCTGCCGGCCGGCCCGGCCGGGATGGCGCCGAAGGCCGACAGCGCGAAGACGATGCTGATGGCCGGCGCCAGCACGAGCACGAACTTGTCCGCCGCGCTCACGACGAGGTCTTCCTTGAAGACGGTCTTGATGGCGTCGGCTATCGGCTGCAGCCACCCGCCCGGCCCCGTGAGGTTCGGGCCGTAGCGGTGCTGGAACCGTCCGAGGAGCTTCCGTTCGATGACCGTCATGTAGGCGAACGCGCCCAGGAGGACGACGCATAGGACGAGCGCCTTGATGAAGGTCACCCAGAGCGGATCGTGGACCACTACGCGACCTCCAACCTGGCCTGCTCGACGACGACGTTGGCGAGGTCGGCCTGGGCGAGTCCCACGGGTTGATCTGGTAGGCACGGGATGGTGGCGAGGCCCGGCTCGACGGCGTCGGTGACGCTCACCACGGCGCGCCGCCAGGTGGCGCCCACCTTGAGCCGCACCTCGGCCCCGTCGGCGAGGCCGTGCTTGGCGGCGTCGTCGGGGTGGAGGCGCAGCCTGGGGCCACCGGTCGCGGCCGCCAGGTGCCGGTTGAGATGCAAGAACTCAGCGCGCGCCATGCTAGGCACGATCAGGACGTTGCCCGCCTGAGCGGCAGCCGCCTCGCGCGCCACGACCTTGGCGGGGCCGCGCGTCTTGAGGCGCGGCAGTGTGCCGGCGTCCGGCAACTCGGCCAGGTCGAGGTCGAAGCGCTTCTTGAGGGTGCGCCTCGCGGAGCGCACGCTGCGTCCCTCGAGCCTCTGGCCGAGCGCCTCGCCGATGGCGCGCACGACTCCCGTGAAGTCGGCGCTCGTGCCCGCGTCGACTGGCGCGGCCCGTACCGGCAGGAAGCGCCCCTCGAGGTTGACGACCGTGCCGTCGCGCTCGTAGACGCTCGCGGCCGGTAGCACCACGTCGGCGAGATGCGCCGTCTCGGTGAGGAAGATGTCGTGCACGACCAGGAGCTCCTTGCCGCTGAGGCGCTCCTTCAGGTCGTCGTCGAGCGCCGGGTCGAGCTGCGAGACGATCAGGGCCTTCGCGCCCTCGATCATGCCGCCGTAGTCGTAGCGCTCGTGGCTGGGAAGGACGCCTAGGAGCTCGAGGCCGTAGCTGTTGGCCATCGGTCCGACCGGCATCTCCTTGACCGACACGGCCTTGATGAAGGCGCGCGCCGCCGCGGTGGCCTCGCGCCCCGCCAGCACGAAGCCGCCCAGCACCACGACGCCGTTCTTGGCGGCGGCGAGGCGGTCGACGAGCTCGCGCGCGGCGGGGGCGGACAGCCCGACGGCGGCCTCCTCCTCGGCGCTCAAGGTGGCGTTGGCGTCGTTGGCCAGCCGGGTGAGGGCGGCGAAGAACGCGGCCTCCCCCGCCACCGGGTAGCGGGCCGCGGCGCCGGCGTGACGCATCAGGTCGACGCGGTAGGGCGCCGCCACCGCGAGGATCTCGCGCCTGCGGGGCATGCGCTCCTTGAGGCGCAGGTCGGCGATGGGCACGCCGTGCGCCATGAGCGCGGGGGGCGTGACCCCCTTGAGCGCGTCCTTGATGCGCAGGTCGAGGATGCCGGCCTCCTCGGTCACGTCGCCCACCACCAGGATGGCGTCGGCGGTCGCGAGGTCGGTCAGCGTCGCTGCCTCGCGCGCGGGGAGCACCCCGGCGGCTGGCCTGGGAGCGTGATCGACCTGCCCGGTGCCGAGGGCCTCGGCGAGCGCCATGGCGGCCACGCCCTCCTCGAGGGTGGAGTCGGCGCGGATGGCGATGCCGACGTCCTTGCCGCTCAGCCCCTTCAGGCGCTCCGCGATGAAGGCGGCCGCCTCGTCCCAGGTGGCGGGCTTGAGCTCGCCCTGGCGCCTGACGAGCGGTTCCGTGAGCCGGCCGGGGGCCGAGGCGTACTCGTGGCCGAAACGCACGCCGTCGTCGATCCACGTCTTGTTGACCTCGGGGTTGAGGCCGGCCTTGATGCGCTCGATGCGGCCCGTGCGGGCGTCGACGATGATGGCCGTGCCGGTGGCGTCGTCCATGCTGGTCGTGCGCGTGTGGTCGTACTCCCAGTTGCGGCCGCGGAAGCGGCTGGAGGCGTCGAGCAGGGCCCCGACCGGGCAGATGTCGGCGATGTTGCCCGTGAAGTTGTTGGGCAGGCCCGCGTCGGCCGTGTCGATGTAGGTGTGCGAGGTGCGGTCGATGAAGTCGAGGATCTCGTCGCCAGGCACCTCCTCGAAGTAGCGCACGCAGCGCTTGCACTGGATGCAGCGCTCGCGGTCGAGCGTGATGAGCTCGGAGAGCGGGTAGTGCTTGTCGAAGTGGCGCTTGTCGAACTCGAAGCGCGACAGGCCGTCGCCGTACTCGTAGCTGCGGTCCTGCAGCTCGCAGGCGCCGCCCTTGTCGCACACCGGGCAGTCGAGGGGGTGGTTGACGAGGTGGAACTCGACCATGCCGTTGCGGATGTCCTTGACGTGCTTGGACTCCGTGTCGATGACCATGCCCTCCATCACCTGAGTGGTGCAGGTGGCCATCAGGTTGGGGAACCAGAAGATCTTGGGCTCGCCCGTCTCCTCGTCCAGGATCCAGCTGCCGTCCCTGTCCTTGCGGGGCGCGCCCACCTTGGCCAGGCACATGCGGCAGGCGCCGATGGGAGACATGTACTCCTGGCTGCAGAAGTAGGGCACGTCGCTCCCCGCCGCGAACACGGCGTCTATGGCGCTCGTGCCGGGCGCCAGGTCGAGCTCGACTTCGTTGACGCGTACCTTCATGCTTGCCACCAGTCGGCCTTCGGGTACTTGGACTTGCCGTGCTCCGCCAGGTACTCGTACTCGTCGCGGAACCACTTGAGGCTGGCCTGCACGGGCATGATGCAGGCGTCGGCCAGCGGGCAGAAGGCGGTGCCGCGGATGTTGCCGGCCACGCTCTCGAGCAGGTCGACGTCGCCGGGGTTCGCCTGGCCGGACACGAGCTTCTGGTAGATGCGCGGGAGCCAGTGACCGACGCCCTCGCGGCACGGCGTGCACTTACCGCACGACTCGTGGCTGTAGAAGCGCACGAGGTTGTAGAGCGCGTTCACGATGCACTTCTCGCGCGGGATGACGATCACGCCGCCCGTGCCCAACATGGACGAGTTCTTGGCCAGCGTGCCGTAGTCCATCGCCATGTCGAGGAAGCGGTCCTCCCACGGGAACATGGGGGTGGAGGAGCCGCCCGGGATGAACGCCTTCGGCTCCATGGTGGGCCCGCCCGCGAAGTCGTAGATGAGCTCGCGGAAGGTGGCGCCCATCGGCATCTCGTAGACGCCCGTGCGCTTCACGGGCCCGGAGATCTGGTAGAGCTTGGTGCCCTTGCTGTCGTCCGTGCCCATGGACGCGAACCAGGCGGCGCCCTTGTTGATGATGTGGACGGCGCTCGTCAGGCTCGTGACGTTGTTGATGGTCGTGGGCCGCCCGTACATGCCGGCGGCCGCCGGGAAGGGCGGCTTGAGGCGCGGGTTGGCCCTGAGACCCTCGAGCGAGTTCATGAGCGCCGTCTCCTCGCCGCAGATGTAGGCACCGGCGCCCGCGTGGACGGTGATGTCGAACGAGAAGTCGGTCCCGAACAGGCCCGTGCCGAGCAGCCCGGCGGCGCGCGCCTCCTTGACCGCCGCCACGGCGCGCTCGTAGCCGTGGTAGTACTCGCCGCGGATGTAGAGGAAGCCGTAGGTGACCCGCATGGCGTAGGCGGCGATGATCATGCCCTCGATCAACTGGTGCGGGTCGTCCTCGAGGATGTAGCGGTCCTTGAACGAGCCGGGCTCGGACTCGTCGGCGTTGCAGACCAGGTAGCGGGCCTTGCCGTCGGGCGGGCCCATGA
>JACFNR010000012.1:31488-35863 GCA_019454765.1 Trueperaceae bacterium
GACTCGTCGGCGTTGCAGACCAGGTAGCGGGCCTTGCCGTCGGGCGGGCCCATGAACGACCACTTGACGCCCGTCGGGAAGCCGGCGCCGCCGCGGCCGCGCAGGCCCGACGCCTTGACCTCGTCGATCACCTGCGCGGGGGTCATCTCGGTGACCGCCTTGCGGGCGGCTTCGTAGCCGCCGTGCGAGCGGTAGAAGTCGAGCGTGTGCGCCCCCTCGACCCCCACGTAGCGGTACATGGTGACCTCGTACCTCGGGTCGTGGCGGCTGCGGATGGGCGCCGGCTTGGTGTCGGCGACTTGGTCCGTCACCTCAACCCTCCCCTCGGTCGGCGCGGCCCTTGGCGGTCTCGGCCAGCGGGCCGGGCTTGTCGATCCCCACGGTGTCGCCGCCCCGCTCGCGCCAGGCCGGCGGCTGCCGGTCCTCTCGCAGCGAGTCGACGAGGAACTGGCAGCGGCCACGCCCCACCCGCTCGTAGTAGGTGTCGTTCACCTGCACGACCGGGGCGGTGCCGCACGACCCTACGCATTCGACCTTCTGCAGGCTGAAGCGCCCGTCGGCGCTCGTCTCGCCGTTGACGATGCCCAGTTCCTCGACGAGGAAGTCGTAGAGCTCGTCGGCGCCGGCGAGCGCGCAGGAGAGCGTCGAGCAGACCTGGACGTGGAACTTGCCCACGGGCTGCTCGTGGAAGGTGGAGTAGAACGACATGACGCCCTTGACCTCGGTGGCGGTGGTGCCGACGATCTCGGCGATCTCGCGCATGCGCTCCTCGCTCACGTACCGCTCGGCGCGCTGCACCTCCCATAGCAGGGGCATGAGGGCGCTGCGGCGCCCCTCGGCGGGGTAGCGGGAGAGGATCTCCGCCACCTTCTCTTGCTTGTCGTCGAAGAACTTGCTGGGTCTGGCTGGTTCTGTCATCGGCTCACTTACTTGTCCACGTCGCCCAGCACCGGGTCGAAGCTGGCGATGTTGATGACCATGTCGGCGAAGAGCCCACCGATGCTGGAGGGCTCGAGCGACTGGAGGTTGGCGAGGCTCGGCGCCTTGACCTTCACGCGGTAGGGCATCGAACCGCCGTCCGAGATGATGTAGTAGCCGAGCTCGCCGCGCGCGCTCTCGGTGGGCACGTACACCTCGCCCTTCGGGGGGTGCAGCCCCTCCGTGACGAGCTTGAAGTGGAAGATGACCGCCTCCATCGAGTTCTCGAGCTCGTGGCGTGGCGGGAGGCTGATGCGCCGATCCGGGTCCTTGACGGGCCCGGGTTCGAGCATGTCGAGGGCCTGCGACACGATGCGGCAGCTCTCGATCATCTCCTCGTAGCGCACCAGGATGCGGGCGTAGATGTCGCCGTCCTCGTGGGTGGGCACGTCGAAGACGTAGTCCTCGTACCCCGAGTATGGCGCGCTCTTGCGGAAGTCGAGCGCCAGGCCGCTGGCGCGTGCGCTGGGACCCGTGAGGGCGTAGTCGATGGCCATCTCGCGCGTGACGACGGCCACCCCCTGGGTGCGCGCCATGAGGATGCTGTTGCCCATGAACAGGTTGAAGTACTCGTCCAGGTACCGCGGGAAGGCTTCGAGCCACTTGCGGACCATCGGCTCGAAGTGTTCTGGCACGTCCTGGTAGAGGCCGCCGACGCGGAAGTAGCCGTAGTTCATGCGCACGCCCGACACGGCCTCGAAGATGTCCATCAGGCCCTCGCGCTCGCGCATGCAGTAGAAGTACGGCGTGAGGGCGCCCATGTCGAGCATGGTGGTCCCGAAGAACACCAGGTGGCTGGCAAGGCGGTTCAGCTCGTTGAGGATCACCCGGACGCGCTGCGCACGCACCGGGACGCGCGCGTCCAACAGCTTCTCGACCGAGAGCACGTAGGCGAGGTCGTGCGCGAAGCCGTGGAGGTAGTCCATCCGGTTCGAGTACGTGACGCCCTGCTGGTAGGTGCGGTTCTCCATCGTCTTCTCGAAGCCCGTGTGGAGGTAGCCCACCTGCGGCTTGAGCGACACGATCTGTTCGCCGTCGAGGTCGACGACGAGCCGGAGCACCCCGTGGGTGCTGGGGTGTTGCGGCCCGACGTTGATGCGCATGAAGCGCGTCGAGAAGGACCCCGGCAGCTCGGCCTCGGCGGGGGGCGCCGGGTTGACTGGCTTGGCCGCGCTCATCCTCGCGCACCTCCCTCGTCGGGGAGGCTGCCCTGCTCGCTGGTCACGCCGTGGCGCGCCCCGCCCTTCCAGCCCGTGAGGCCCGGGTTCTTGCCCGTCAGGCCGGCCCGGAACGCGGCGGGGTCGAGGAAGCGCCCGTCGTTGAAGAGCGTCGGGGTCTCCCCGAGGGGGAAGTCCTTGCGGTGCGGGTGACCTTCGAGGTCCTCGGGCGTCAGGAGCTTACGCAGGTTCGGGTGGCCCTCGAACTCGATGCCGAGCATGTCGAACGTCTCGCGCTCGAGGAAGTCGGCGCCGCGCCAGACGCCGGTGACGCTGGGGACGCTCTCACCGTCGTTCAACTCGACCCGCACGAAGAGGCGGTCTGCGCCGTGCAGGCAGTGGACGTTGTAGACGACGGCGAAGCGCTTGCCGCGGTGGCCGGGGTAGGTGAGGTAGTCGATGCCGAAGATGTCGGTGAGCATCTCAAGCCCCGCCGTCCGGCAGGCCCTGAGGGCGTCGACGACCGCGTGCTTCGGCACGGTCACGCGCGTCATGTCGTTGGCTTCGGTGACGACGCCGCCCAGCTCCACGAGCGCCTCGAGCGCGCGCGCCTTGAGGGCGCCGACAGGGGCGTGCTCCGTCATCGCTTCCAGCCCTCGACGGGCGGCAGCTTGGCGCCGCGTGCGTCGAACGCCTCGCCCCTGACCTTCTTCTGAAGCTGCGCCACGGCGTAGATGAGCGCCTCGGGCCGCGGCGGGCAGCCGGGCACGAAGATGTCGACAGGCACCACCGAGTCGACGTTCTGCACGATGGCGTAGTTGTTGAACATGCCGCCCGAGGAGGCGCAGGCGCCCATGCTGATGACCCACTTGGGGTCCGGCATCTGGTCGTAGACGCGCTTCATGACCGGGGCCATCTTCTTCGACAACCTGCCGGCGACGATCATGACGTCGGCCTGGCGCGGGCTGGCGCGGAACACCTCGGAGCCGAGGCGCGCGAGGTCGTTGCGCGAGTTGGTGGCCGCCATCATCTCGATGGCGCAGCACGCGAGCCCGAACGTGGCCGGCCAGAGGCTGTTGGAGCGGCCCCACGCCACCAGCTTCTCGAGGCTGGTGAACAGGATGCCGTCCGCCTCCAGTTCCTGCACGTCCTTCTCGAACAGGTCAAGTAAACCCATGCTCACTTCCAGTTCAGGACGCCCTTGCGGACGAGGTAGACGAACCCGACCGCGAGGATCGCCACGAAGATGATGGCGTTGGTGAATAGGAACGTCGGCGCGGAGTTGAACTTGACGGCCAACGGGTAGAAGAAGGCCGTCTCCAAGTCGAAGATGATGAACAGCATGGCCACCAGGTAGAAGTGGACGGGGAACCGTTCGCGGGCCGTGCCAACGGCCGGGATGCCGGACTCGTAGGCGTCCAACTTCGCCTCGCTCGGGCGTTTGGGGCCCAGCAGGCCACCAACGACCAGCGCGGCCACGGCGATGAAGCCGGCCGCCAGGTACATCATCAGGACCTCTAGGTACAAGGAGCCCTCTCCTCTCTCATGGGCACACGGGCGTCGCGCAGCCCGCGCTCGAGATTCGTCACCACGTTCCGAGAAGCCGTGACCCGTCCGCACTTCGTGCGCGTTTTCACAACCATCTTGCCGGACAGTCTAGCAGGGGGGGTGGGGGCCTACAAGGTGAGTCCCCGGTGAGCCGCCGGGCCTGGGGCGAACACCACCAAGCCTGGAACCTCGGCGTCCGCCCCGGCCATGTTGGACAAGAACACGGCCTTGACACCGGGCCCGAGCGCGTCTATATACTGCTCTGGCTGCTGGGTCGTTAGCTCAGCCGGTAGAGCAGCTGACTTTTAATCAGCGGGTCGCAGGTTCGAGCCCTGCACGACCCACCAGGTTCATCGGCCGGCGGTTCGGCCCCTTCGACTAGCGGTTAGGTCACAACCCTTTCAAGGTTGCGGCACGGGTTCGAATCCCGTAGGGGTCACCAGGCAGGGCGCCCACCCGGGCGCCCTCCGTTTTCTCGACCACTCCTGGTTCTCGCTCACATCATCTTGAAGGGCATCTCGCTCGACCACGGGGCGGCCGCGGCGGCCACCCTCACCCGTGCGTGCGGTCCCGCCCCGCGCGCTTGGCGGCGTAGAGCCGCCTGTCGACGAGCTTCACGAGCTCGCTCACCCGC
Organism: Trueperaceae bacterium; assembly: GCA_019454765.1. Taxonomy (NCBI): domain Bacteria; kingdom Thermotogati; phylum Deinococcota; class Deinococci; order Trueperales; family Trueperaceae; species Trueperaceae bacterium. Next base: position 35,806 of record JACFNR010000012.1, read on the forward strand.
GCCGCCACCGCGGCGTCACCCGCGTCGCCGGGTCCGCCACTCCCCAGCTCGCTGAGCG